>JAHLWJ010000292.1 GCA_019057975.1 Promethearchaeota archaeon
AATCGAAGTAATTCATGTAAGGATGAGAATCAACGAATGTAGTGAGATGTTGCCAAATTTCCATAGCAATTGCTCCAATAATTTTAACGTCTTTTCCTATATTACTTTCAAACTCGGAATAATTGGTGATATTAGTCATAATCTTTTCTTTAATACTTGTATTTAAAAATTTGATTAGAAAGGTTAAAATGTCATAATTTGATATTATAACTTGAATAAAAATTTTCAACATCAGGAATCGAATATGTCATTGATGGATTTACACTTCTCATAAATTCGATAATAATTTCTTGACCTGCTAGTGTAAAGCAAATATTGCCAATAAAAAATCCTAAAATGAAAGATCTTATCCAAATTTTACGGAATAATAAAGATCCGCTTAATTTTTCTGTATCTACAAGTCCTACTTTATGTTTTTTATTAAGTGTTTTAATATATGTTTTTATAAAACTCGGTGAAACAAAGAATAATGATATTAATCCAGTTATCGTACCACTTAGCCCCGCCATTAATATCGCAAAAATCCATTCAATTTGAACATTTCCAGGAGTGATAAAATTCCCTTCTGGGTTTGGCATGGGGTCTGGCAAAAAAGAAAAAGCTACAATTGAAAAAGCAATTAGGGAAGCATAAAGGATTATGAAGAATAAAAAGATACTTCTTTTATTTGCATTCATAAATCATAAATCTATTACATTAATTTAAAATTGATCTTGATTCAAATTTTTCATTAATTGTTTCTGATCAATTCTTTTTGGATAAACTATAGTTCACAGAAAAAAAAACATAATTCAAATTTCGCAATATTATGAATCAAATAAATATAGGAAAATAATAATTTCTTTGGGAGTATATTTAAATTCTAAATTTTGATTATTGGCTTTCTAAACATTTCCAACAATAAATCCTCCATAAATAAAAAAAAAATTCCAATACTTAACTATTTATACTTGAAATAGCATGGTTATTTTTGGGCATTTCGGTATAAAATTATATTAAATAATTAAATAATAAAGGTAGGCTTACCATGATAAAAATTCATAAAAAAGATAGGTATAGAAAGCTTAGAAAGGTAAAATTTTTAAGGAGTATTAGGGGGATCTTAGCTATTTTTCTTATTTTATTATGTTTTACGGCATATTTTAATTACAATCAATTTAATAATGACCAATTTAACGATCATTTGAATGATCTTAATATATATAAAGAACCGAAAGTAGCTTTAAATGAACCAAATGCGAGATCATTGAGGATATCTCAACACACAACAATTTCTAATTCGTTTTTTCCATTATCTTTACCTACAAATGTCTACTTCACTCTGGTTGAAGGTTGGACTTCAGAAGATATAACAATTTATTATGAAGGGGTATCTCAGAAAAAAGATTGGGTATTGAATGGGGACTTTACATCAGATTCTAACGATTGGAATTATTATAGCAATAACAACTTTTTATTTTCTAATCTTGGCTGGCAATCAGGGGGATACTTAGAGACTCAAATAAATGCGGGGTCAATATCGGAAAATGATTGTAGTTATTATAAGCAAAATATTTCAATCTCAACTGTATTTACATCTAATAAGTTAGCTGTGTTATCTATGGATTATTATTTTGAATCAGTGATTCCAGCCCCTCCCGAGAATCTAAAAGCTTATATGGCTGTTGAAATAATTGGTGTTGAGATTAATAAAACTATCGGATTATCTGATCTTGTTAAAAATTCTTGGACTACCATGAGTTTAGCTTATGATCCCTCAATTTACGGGCAAAAATTACCCGAGAATGTCACTTATAAAGCAGGTCTTTATACAAAGGAGGATTGTTCTATTTTAGGATCGCAGAATTTCCGTATCGATAATTTCAAATTTCAAATTTGGACAAAACCAAATCAATCACACATCATCAATTCACATGATGTTGAATTTAATTCTAATCATTCTTATTATAACACTAATTATGGAAAAGGTTATACGTTTATAGATGTGGAGAGATATTATGATGAAACGAGTGATATTATATTTACAATTTCGAAGAATATTACCGATATTGAGGATTTCGAAATCAATAACATTACAATCACTACAAATGCAACAAAAATTTTTAATTCGACAATCAATGGGGGGACGGGTAGTATTTATACAATTGATACGAGTGTTAATTGGCAAACAGAATTTTCAATCTTCATTCCGAATACCTATTTAAACAATTGGGCAGAAATAGAAAAACCTAACGATTGGATAATTACTTCTATCCTTGATGGATATAGCTTTGAAAAAATTGAAAGTTGCACTGGAATAGGGCTTGGTTCTGAAAAAATCATCCTCCCGAAAGAAGTTTTAAGTTCTGGTCTATGGACGCTAGAAGCAATCAGTCAGAATTATATCAACAATGGGAAAATTGATGTTTGGAATGGAACAATTTATAATGAAGAATCGAATCTTACCTGGGATGACATATTTCAAGTGAATGTAACTTTAAATGATACACTTGTCCTCACGAATACGCAGATATAATGCAATATTGAATATCCTAATGGCACTATATTCTGGCAAGATAATAAAGAACCCACTTCACCAGTTGTCACATTTGGCAATTTTAAAGTGGGAAGTAATATGTCTGTAGGTAGATATCAAGTCATAGTCGAATGGACAAATAACCAATCTTACTTGATGAGGGATAAGGTAGGATTCATACAATTTGGGTTTAATGTTTGGCACCATTCTAACCTAACAGCAGTTGAATCTTATTTAGAAACTATTGCTGGAGAACCATTATTGATAAAGGTTAATTTCTCTGATTGTGATATAAATACATGTATTGATTTTGCTACAATTGCGTATAATTCAACTTTTGGGGAATCTGGAACCATGGTTTATGTTGGGTCAGGAATTTACATTATTGACTTAGATACAAGTTCCCTAGAATTAGGTGATTATTATTTTTCTTTTAATGCTTCAAAAAGTTATTACGAGAGTCAATCTACTAAAGATTTAATTCATTTAAAAATATTAGTTCAACCATTAGCATTAGAGGTTCCTCACACGGTTATCAATGCAATGGCAAATAGTTATGCCATTTGTCAAATTAATGTTACTGGGGCGATTTCTGGCACTTTATTATGGCCTGCAAACGTTACATCTGATTGGAATAAACCATATACAGTTATAGATCATCATAATGGTACTTATACTCTAAATCTATCTACATATGATGTTCCGTCTCGAGGTATATTTGAGACTTTTACAATTACTGTTTTTGCCAATATAACTAACTATGGAAATATTTATGGTTACATAACTTTAACAGTACATCCCATTCCAACAGTCGTTAATGTAAATGAGACAGCTGTAGATGTTTCGTTTAACAGTCATTTTTGTTTAAAAGTGAATTATACAATTGAAGAATCGGGCGAATTAATTAGTGGGGCTAATTGTAGCTTAACATGGCCCTCATCATATAAAATAACTTCTACTGTTGAAGGGTTTATTATAAGCTTTAATACAACTGGACTTATGATTGATGTTTACACGGCAATTGTCATATTAGACCATGCAGGTTACGAGACAGCGTTTAAAAGCATAATAATAACAGTGAATCCAATTGAAATTGATGTTATTCCAATTGATTTTGAAGATTCAATTGAAGCTAATAAAGGAGAGAACATTGCCATTGAAATTTTTGTAAAAGAATCAGGGACAAACCATTACATAGAAGGAGCTAATGTTACTTATTCATGGCAATATGGAATAGGAACTTTGAAAGAAATTGGTGGTGGGATTTATGAATTAAATCTAAAAATTCCAGAAAATATTGATGGAAGTTATAAAATAAACATAATTATATCAAAAGAAGGAAATATTTATAAAACAGCACAATTCTCGTTCTATATTACGATTTCGGAAGGCAAGCCCTCTAATTTCCTATTATCGATAATATTATATGTTTCAATTGGTATTATTGGTGTGTTAAGTATTTTAAGTTTGAGAACTTATGTATTTTTACCAAGAAAAAGAAGGAAAGAATCAAAACTATTAGCAAAGACACAAAAATTTAAAGATATTAGAAATATTCAAGCTATTATTGGAAGTGAAAAAAACAGCGGGATTCCAGTATATTTTAAAACTTATTCAATTTTCAAGGAACAAGACATAATGGGTTTTTCTGGATTTATTCAAGCTATTTCTATTGTGGGAGAAACATATTCTAAGAATAAGAAGGAAGCTATTAAAAAAGAAAATGAAGTCAAGAAATTTGGTATAGCAATTAAAGAGTTAGATTTTAAATATTTTCATGCTCTTATATGTGATTATGAAGATCTTCGTTTTACATTAGTTCTTAAGGAAAAAAGCTCTGAAAGACTTAGGGAACAAATACAGGTTTTCACAAAAGAAGCTTATTTTCTAAGTAAAGAACTTTTACAAAGTTTTACTGGAGAAATAGAAGCATTTAAAAAGATAATATCTCCTATTATACATCAAATCTTTCCATTATATTATAAAGAACCATTTAAAATCACTGAAGTTAGTACTATTTCCCCAAGCTTTAAAAAATCGAGAAAATTGACCTTAATGGAAATGAGAATTCTAAATGTTCTCCAATCATATTTAAAACATAATAAAGAATTTTACTTAGAAACTATATTAGAATTAGTTGATGAAAAAGATGAAAATAAAGTAATTGAAGCAATTGAATCCTTACTTAAACAAAAAATACTAATTTCTTACGATTTTATAAGAAGTTAATGGAACAAATAAAGAAATTTTGATTCCACGATATAATAGGATTTATCACGGAGCCGATATGTTTAAAAATAGCTTTTGCACAAAAAAACCTATTCTATATTTTCTTGTATTTTGTTGTTGTAAACCAATTTAATTTTCCTAATCTAAGATATCCATAACCTGCTTTTAATCACTTTCGATACATTATCAAGAATCAACAAGTAATTGAAATTCAAAATATATATCTTCATTGATTTTAGATCTAGGATTTTTACGTTTGCCCTCCACTTTAATCAATTTACCCATGATTTCAACTTTTTCTTCGCAAGAAATAGAATCCTTTATATATATTACAATCTGATAATCATCATCTAAATCGAAGTAATTCATGAATGGGTGAGAGTCAAAAAATGTAGTAAGATGTTGCCAAATTTCTGTAGCAATTACTCCAAAAATTTTAACGTCTTTACCTATATTTCCTTCAAAATCAGAATAATTGGTGATATTAGTCATAATCTTTTCTTTAATACTTGTATTTAAAAATTTGATTAGAAAGGTTAAAATGTCATAATTTGATATTATAACTTGAATAAAAATATCTCTATTTCTTTTTGGTTTTTTGGATCTTAAGAGGTAATTTTATATGGATGATAAAGAAGTTGGTAAATATTGGGATGAAAATGCAGAGAACTGGGCAAAACTGGCTCAAATGGGATACGATCGATGTAGAGATTTAACTAATTCACCTGCCTTTTTTAAAATGTTACCTGATGGCGCAAATTTGAAAGGTTTAGATATTGGTTGTGGAGAAGGATACAATACAAGGATAGCAGCAAAAAGAGGGGCAAGATTAACTGCTATTGATATCTCCGAAGTGTTTATTAAATATGCAAAAGAATTCGAACAGCAAGAACCCTTAGAAATTACATATAAAGTTGGTAGTGGTTCAGAACTTCCAATTTCTGACAACGATTTTGATTTTGCAATAGCTACAATGAGTTTAATGGATATGGCAGATAATGAGAAAGCATTAGAGGAAGCATTTAGAGTAATAAAACCGGGAGGATTTTTTCAATTTTCAATTTCTCATCCATATTTTTGGAGTCCTGAGTGGGTGAGTGATGAAGATGGAAGAAGAACTGGATTAATTGTTAGGAACTATTTTGAGAAATTTAATGGTGAGCTTG
>JAHLWJ010000293.1 GCA_019057975.1 Promethearchaeota archaeon
TACATTCCATGAAATTTTGCGTAACGGTTTCACATGCTTTATTATATCTTTGACAAAACTTTTTTAACTGTAAAGAGATTCCCTCTGATGGTAAGATTGTAAAACAATCCCAACTATCTTTAAAACCAGAAATCTGACTCGGGGGAGTATTTTTCAACACAGATTTTAGACTACCATCTGATAGACTTTTGCTAACGCGGTCCATAATGCTTCTTAATTCACTTTTAGCTTCAAGCTGGCAAAGAAAGACATAATATTTTAAGAGATCTTCTGCTTGTTTTGCTTTTTCAGAATCGATAATTTTCCATCCACTTGCTTTTTTACAACCTATTTCCTTATCTTCAAGATTAGAAAAATTCGTAGGGTAAATCCAACATTGTGGAGGTTTGATCCCTGAACTATGGACAAGACATCCATTTATTTTCTTATCATATAAAAAACATTTTCTTTTTTCATCATCAAACCTTAATTTAAAACTAAAAACATCACTTCGAATAAAATCCTTTTTAACAGCATAACCCCGTTTAATATATTCTTCAGCTAATTTTTTAGGGACATCAATTTTAATTGAACAACAATCACCATTGCACACATCTAAGCAATTTGGACCTTCTATTGCTGAACTCATTAAATAATTATATCTTTCAATAATTTCCCAAAATCTATTACGCTTCACAATATTTTTGTCGTTATTTAGTTAAAATTCAACTGAAACAAGAATGGTTAGTATATAAAAATTTATTTTTTTATGCTTTTCTAAAGATATAAAAATCTATATTTTTTTGTTATTTATATAATTTTGATAACAAATTTTGTATAAAAATTTTTCTAAATCAAAATAATTCAAATACGAGAAGAATAAACAATGTCAGAAAACCTTATAGTTATAGATATTACCGATGAGGAACACATAGTTCTCGATGGTTCGCAAAATCTTAAAGAAATATCAGGCAAAGGAACACTTGTTGTGAAAAATCCAACACAAAGAAGTAGATTATGGAATTTATTGTGTAATGTTAAAGAAATTGTAAACACTTCATTGGAATCGAAAGAACTTACACTAGGAACGTTAAATCCTGCTCAAGATTTTAGTAAAGAGTATGAAATAAAAGATCTTAAAGGCGCTTCTTTAAAGGTTGAGGAAATCTTTGATACAGATAAATCAGATTCTGGTAAAGTAAATAATGCATTTCTCTACAAAACAGATAATAAATGTAGTCTAAAACTCGTACTCACAAATCCTTTAAACTTACCTATCTTAGAAATAAAAGTTAAAAGGGACATGCCTGCTTTTATTCAGGAAATTGAAATGAGGGATCCTAGTCATGGTGATGCTAGTTTAAAAGAAGAAGAGGGTAAAAGAATTCTCGCTTGGGAGCTCTCATCTTTAGATGCTCAAGCTAATGCTGAGCTTGAAATTTTCTTTACCGTGAATATTAAGGAATTAGCTGCCCAAGAACTCGGTGCTTTAAAGGTGAACTATCTAGTTAATAATTATAAACTAACTATGATGAATCCCGAAGTTAGAGGGTTAACAGATTCAATGAGTGGAATTGATAGAGATGAAGGCACTCAACCGGGCATATGGGATTGTAATGTTGAATTTATTAATGAATCTGAATTCCAAGTAAAACTAGAAGACACAAAGGTAACTCAAAAAATTGCTACTGGTAGTGAGATGGTTGTTTCGCAGACGCCTGACAAAGTCTTAAATCCTGATGAATCATGGGATTTTGATTTTCAAGTTGAGGCTAAGGATGTACCTGAATTAAGCTCAGAAATAGGATTTACACCATTGTTTGTGGTAATTCCTAGAGTTGTTGGTGAAATTATAAAAGAATCAACAATTTATGATGTGTTAAGCGCAACTATTGATAAAGCGATAAATCCACCAGAAGTTGATGCTTATGCTAATACTGATATGTCAATTGTCAATACAATCGTAAATGAGGGTTCTTCAATAATCGAAAAGTTTTTCTTATCAGATGAGATTCCTACTGATTTTATTCCTCCTTTAGTTAAAGATATAAAAATTACTTTAGGAGATATAGATATAAGTTCAAGGGAAGAATTTGTTCAAAAGATATTATTGGATCCGAGTGATCAAGATTTCTCTAAAAAACACAAAATTTATGTTGAGTTATTTAACCTTACAAATGAATTTCTTGCAGGAAAAAAGATGGTAATTTCATATCCTCTTTTAGCAAGAAATCCTCGTCCACCTACTGAAACAAAATACATGACACCGGTGAAAATAGAGATTAATAGTCCCGTAGAGGGTAAATCGTTTATTAGAAGACCAGATGAAGAACCAGAATTAAAAGTAAGGTATGTAAAACGTAAATTGAAAACTCTTAAAAGTATTAAACCAGGACTTACTGAAGGAGAATTTAGCATTGGAGTTAGGGTACAAAATAAAGGAGATGTAGAATTAGAAAATGTGCTAGTAAAAGAAATTATTCCAACCGGTTTTAGCCTAACTGAATTTACACCTCCAGCTAATGCAACTCATGAAGTGGTGCAAGTAGGAGATCTATCAGAATTACATGTAAGGGTTATTGAGATAAAAGGTGGTTCATCCGTAAGCATTAACTACAATTGCTCTGGCTCAGGAGATTATCCTCGAACTGAACCTGTTATTATCGTTTTAGGTCGGGGCGAAGGAGAATCATCAAGTTCTTCAGGAGCGCCTCCAACAGGCACAGAAACACCAGAAGCGCATGTAGCACATTCACAACTAAGCATGATCCATGATATCTTTATTGATCTTTCTAAACAGGTAGATCAAGCAATTACAGGAGAAAAACTCGGTGATATTTTAGAAGGGAAAAGAGATGCATTACCTCCAGGGCCCATACTTCATCAAATATTAGCATTTGCTAAAGATATGAAAGCCCTTGGTAATAAAATAATCGTTGGTTCATTGAGAGACGAAGTTATGGATAAGTTAAATGATTTAAAAAGCAAATATGTATGATTCTTTTTATTAAATTTATTTCTATTTTTTTCCAATTTTTTTATGGTTGTCATTAAAATCCATTAAAAGTCATTTAAGGTCAATAGCAAAAAGTTCTTCTCTTGATAAATTTTCCAGTCTAATAACTAAAATCATAATATTAATAAGTTAAATTAAAAACTAGATTTTAACCTATTTCAAAAACATAGTTGATAAAATGATACTTTTAATAACGATTGTTTTAGTATTTATTTTTTTATCAAATCTTTTTATATACTGGAAAATATTTCTAAAAGTAAAGTATAAAAATAACAAATTAGTTAGGTTTTTTTATAAGATATTTCCTATAGTATGGACATTTACATTTATAACGATACCTATAATTAATTCAAGCTTTTTAAGAGCTTATTTTCCTGAAAATTCGAGTTATTTCGATGACTATTGGATTTTATTTGCATTGCTAGGTATAACTTTCATCATTATTGGTATAAGTTTTGCCAAAAAAGCAAGAGAAGTATATAGAGTCAAACCTATGGACGAAAAAAGTTCTGAATTGATTACTTCCGGTATTTTTAGAATTATTAGACATCCAGTCTATTCAGGAGGGTTAATTATTTTTCTTGGAGCTGCATTGATATCAGATTCACTTATTTCATTGATTCTATGTCCTATAATTTATGTAATTTTAGAATCCCATGCTTCAATTGAAGAGAAATTAATCCTTATTCCAAAATATGGCGATAAATATGAAAAGTTTAAAGATAAGACTCCATATCGTATTATTCCAACACCATTGAACTTTTTGCTAATAATTATCGCAGTTATAATAGTATATGTAGGATTTTTAAATATTAGTTAAAACCTTACATTTTTCAATAATTTTCCTTTAATCTAAGAAGACCTGCCTAAATTTATAAATCCTGTCTTGGAATTCTTAAAAAGATAAAAAAGCTGAAGATTTGGATTAAAATCTACTAATACTTAATAAATAGATTCAATTCTCTTCATTTCTTTTGCTAAAATGCTTAATAAAATATTTATTTCTTCGATTTGATTATTTAATAACTTAATCTTCTGTTCAATTACCGTAGCATCAGTTAAATTTTGGTTTTCTAATTCTTTTCTAATAATATTGTAAGATCTTATCTGATTAAGAATTTGTTGCATTCTTTTTATTTTAATTTCGAAATCTCTTTTATATTTTTTGAGCTTTTCAAATGTGTTCTCGATTCTCTCAACAATGTTAAAACATTTATCGATGTTTTCTTCTTTTTTTAAATTCAGGACATTATTTACAATGTCTTCCAAATGAGATAATACATTTTTGCGTTCTTTCACGCTAATTGGTTTAGTTTTGATAATTGGGTCAAGAGTAATTTTATCAAGAATGCTTGTATTATATTTAATTTCTATTTTATTTTTTAATGGTGTCAAGATTCCGCCATCATGTTTAATTGTAAATTTAGTCATATCTTTATCTGAAGTTTCAAACGCATCAAAATCTGTTATTAATTCTAACTCGTCTATTTCTATTTGAGTAATTAATGGTGAAAATTTAACTTTAAGTTGTTGTTTACCAAAAAATTCATCATTTTGTCTTAAAATTTGAGTATAATTCTGCATAAACTCTTGTCCTATTGGCGCAAACAATACTCCTCCTTCATTATCCAGTTGCTTTAATAAGGGATAAATTTTAGTTTGCTCAATAGCACCAGTTACTAAGATTTTTTGCCAAGGACTTAGTTCTGGCATACCATTTAAAGGATTTTTTATGTTTATGGTGATTTTATTATCTAAATTTAATTTCTTAAGATTCTCAGATGTAATTCTAGCAATTTCTGAATTAGCTTCAAGTATTACAATTTCTCCTTTTGGCGCCAATTTGTGTGCCAAGGCAGCTATATAGCCTGATTTAGCTCCAAGAATTAATAAATCATCATTAATATCTAATGCTAATCCCTGAAGCATTATTGTTATCATATGAGGAGCAGAAATTGTCCGATAACTTTTCGGATTTTGTTCATCATAATAAAAAAGATTAGGTACATCCTCGTAAAGCTTAACCATTTTCTTGAACTTGCCAGGGATAAATTTTTCTAAGGGGATATCCATAAATGCTTTAATCAACCGCTTGTCTTTTAAGATTTGGTTTACAACCAAGGTATCTAACAAACGTTTTTTCTTGTGCTTTAGTGAATTTTTGAATAATTCGTCTTTATCCAATTTAATCAACTTATGATGTTAAGAGAATAATATAAAAACAAATTATTATATTTTTTTATAATAATTTTTAACTGTTTAGTTCGATTCTATCTTAATAGGGTTTTATAATTATGATTCTTTTGGATGTTGAAAATCTAAAGGATGCTAAAATCACTCTGAGTTTGATTTTTTTAAATATTTTAGGGTATTTTGTTTTTAATATTACTTTACGTCTTGATTATCTTTTGTTTTTTGTACAGATTAATAGAAATATAATATATAACTTTGAAATCTGGAGACTTGTAACCCCAATATTCCTTCATGCTGACTTAATGCATTTATTCTCAAATATGTTTGCTTTACTATTATTTGGGGCTACAATTGAGACTAACTTCAATATCTCTAAGATACAATACTTATTGATTTATTTCACCTCAGGGCTAATTGGTAATATCTTTTCATTATTCTTTTTACCAATTGATTCAATTAGTTTAGGTGCTTCTGGAGCAATATTTGGCCTTATAGGTGTTGTTTTTCTTATGATGGCAATGGAGGATCGTTCTCTTTTACCTTTTGCCCTAATTTATATAGTTTATTTTATTACTGCTTCTTTCATGCCGGGGATTAATATCTGGGCGCATATAGCAGGATTATTGGGTGGACTTCTAGGGGGATATATTTTCTATTACAGAAAAAACAGATATGAGATTTCCTATTAATAAATT
>JAHLWJ010000294.1 GCA_019057975.1 Promethearchaeota archaeon
AAATATTATCTGATGAATATTTAAAACATAATCTCGATTACGGTAGACGCCTTTGTTGTAGATTCTGATAAGGCGAGTTTTACTTGATTAATAGAAATAATTCTAAAAAAAACATGTCTAAATTTAAATCCTTTAAGAGTCCCATGTTATTGTAAATATAAGAGTAAATTCTTTCTTCATGAAAGTATTTTAAACACAAATTTTTACCTTTAATTTTTATTAAAATTGAAACTGTTCCGTGAAGGAACAACTTCAAATATTTCGTGATTACTTCTTTATCGCACTTTAACAAGTTAATATCAATAATGTTAAACCAAGATTCTTTAGAAAAAGTAATATTTTCCAATTCAGGTTGTGATTTGTACTCTTCCTCTTCTCTAAAATTGTTGTAAACTTTTTGTATTCGATCTAAGATTATGTGCTTTGATTTTGTGTACATTTTCTTCTCTAAAATATTTCTTAACAAGATAAAAATCTGCTGAAATACCCCTAAAATATCGAAAAAATCTGCGACTTGGGTTAATGATTCAACTTCCTCCCACTGGCCATAATAATCTTCAATGACTTTAAGGAATGGCATATAAACCTTCATATTCCCATCCCAACTATGTTTTTTTTTAATCCAAACTTTTTCGAATTCTTTTAAAAAAGCTTCTTTTAGCACATTAAGCCTACCCATTAAAATCTCAGTTTTTACTCCTTTAACATCTGCAACAACGAATAACAATTTAAATTTCGGTTCTAGTATGTATATCCATTTTAATCCTCCCATTTCTATAGATTCTAATGATTGATGAAATTCCTCTATAGAAAAATGATGAAAGGCTGTTAAAAATCCAGATACAATATCTTCATCAGCATCTGTTTTCAAAAATGATTTATACAATATTTTTATTCCTGACTCACTATTAAGAATCCAAATTATCATCGTTATTCCTTAACCTTAATCCTTTCTAAAAAATGGAATTAATTAGTTCTAAAATAATTCTTACATTGTTTTCAATAAATAATAATGTTAAGTAGATAAATAAATTCATTTCTAAAACGAGTGTGAAATTTCATAAAATTTCATTCATATCAAATAGATTTATATGATATTCTCTTCATTATCGTTTGCCAGAAAAAGATGATAATAATCTATACAATAATTAGGAATCTCTCTCATGTAATTTCTAGTGTCTGTAATACCTTTAATTGTTTTCTTAATATCTGTTTTTGTAGTTGTCTTTTCATCGGAAAAATTGATTTAACTAAATTTTTGAGTTAAAATTAAGTTAAACAAGTTAATTAAGATCAAAACCTTTATATATTCTAATTTTTACTAGATAGATCGATGCAAAAAAAAAATAAGAACATCAAAGGGATTCCACTTTCAGAAATTAATTTAGACGAGGCAATAATTACAACTGAAGATTCTGTACTGAAATTTTTCGAGGAACATCCAAAAGAAGCGTTTTCTATTCAAATGCTTAGAGATACTGGATTTAGTTCAAATATAAGGAAGATTGTTCAAAAATTAACAGATAAGGATAAAATAGTACAAACCTCCCATCAAGAAGAAGGCAAGAGTAAATGGGTATATGTTTATTACATTAAGCCCTCAAAAAGCATCTTTAATTTAAAGAAAACTAGTGATGGTTGGGAATTAGTTAAAATAACCATCAATGGTAAATGGTTCTTAGTTGAATGTAATTACGATACAGATCCAGATAGTTATACATTTAATAAGGGTATTGTTAAATTAACGTTAGGGTTTCCAAATGAAGGGGATGGAGTTCTTTATTACTACGAGTCTGATGAATATTCAAGAAAGGAATCTATAAATAGTATAAGATTTTCTGAAATCCAAAATACTCATGAAAATTTAAAGAGAAGGTTCATTATCTGTCAAGGATATGACGCATTATGGGATTTTGATATAATTTCTTCCGGTAAAAGGAGCAGAGCTTCTAAAAGTACAAGTATTATTGAAAGTGAAAAATTAATCCTATGGGCAGGCAATATTGGTTTTCTATTTATAATTGATCCCAAAGAACAAACTATATCTATTTATCCAAGGTATAGAGAGACAGATTACGAAGGAAATATAATAAATGATGAGGATGTTGATTATTTTGATATAAATTATGGTTACCATCTTGAAGAAAAGGAAATTAGTGAGGAAAGCTTTGATTTCATAGCGATTGGAAATTTAGATGAGGATTATGAAGCAGAAATTATGAAAAAGGAAGTAAATTACATAATTTTGAGAGGAAGGAGATGAATTCAATAGCAACAGGACCAATTGAAAAACTCTATATCTGCATTACTTGTAATAAGAATTTTAGGACTACTAACGCATTAAATCAGCATTGCAAATCAACAGGACATAATATTCATAGATGTACGGAATGTAAAAAAGTTTTTACTTCGGAAATTTCTCTTAATCAACATAAAAAATCTACTCATCAAAAAAATATCGTTTGTAATACATGTAAGAAAAAATTCGAGACACAAGCATCATTAACCCAACATCAAAAAGATACGCACAAAACTAAATATTCTTGTCCAAAATGTAAGAACGGTTTTAATACAGAAAAAGAACTAAATGACCATGTTAAAAAAGAGGGGCTCTTTACGTGTTCTAATTGCGATAAGAAATTTGCCTCGGAAAACGGATTAAATCAACATAAAAAAACAGCAACATGCACAAAAAAAATTATTACTTGTCCCCATTGTAACAATAGTTTTAAAAATGAAAACGCATTGAATCAACACGTTAAAAGCGGTACTTGTCAAAAGAAAAAATTTATTTGTTCTCATTGCGGTAAAAACTTGGATTCTCTAAACTCATTAAACCAGCATATTAATTCATCTCATTTAAGTAAAAAAATTAAATGTGACCTATGTAATAAAAAATTCAAGACACTTCCTGCCTTGGAACAGCATAAGCGGACAAAGCATACTACCTCAATTTCTCAGTTAATTAAAGATATAACTAACGAAGAAGTTTCAAAACCTCAAGCTAAAAATATAACTAATAATAAAGTAGAATTATACGAGAGGCTTAATCTCCGCGAAAGAATCAGCAAGTTTATCAGAAAGAGATTCAATAGAAAAAAAATAATAGTTATGGATGAGTGTTTACATAATAATAAATCAGTTATTAATACGCTCAATGACAGATACGAAGTAATTCCATTACCAAGTGAACTTAAAACTCACTCTGACGGCAATTTGAGGCTTGCTCTAATTGAAAAAAGATATGGATTAGCAACGAGAGATCAAGAAATGGCACTTATTTCACGAAAAATAAAGATAAAGCCCGTTTATTTATACATTGATAGAAAGGGAAACAGGGCGTTAATTCGAGTAAGAAAAAATATAGAACAATAATTTTTAAGTATAACAAATTGTATTATGATAACGAGGAATACCCGAGCTCCTATTACAAATATGATTATCATAATAATTTTACTTTATTATAATCTGTCTTAGCAATATTATTAGTAAAAAAGAGTAAGACATCGTTTCTTATCTGTTAATAAATCACTAGTGTCATATTTCGTTAGTTTACTAAGAGTCTCGTAAAAATATTTTTTACTTTTCTTATCCAAGTTAAAGGACCCCATTTGAGGGACACATGAATCCGATGTCCAGTTAAGAGAGATAAGATAAGGAGTTAATGTCATAATGTTTCCACTATATTCGTTATAGGGATGATCAAAAACTTTCGAAATGTTAGTTAATTTATTTATAATTGTTGGACCTAAATTGAAGGGCACGGGGACTCTATTTACATCTCTTTGGTTGAAATAAAATAAACTAATGCCATCTAACCTGTCCATTATATCTGTGTCAATAACAACTTCTTTAAGTACTTCATAAGATGTACGAATATCTGTAAAATTATATCCTAAATCAATTATTACCATTCTCTTACCTCCTTGTAAGTGTTCAATCTGAGTAGCAGCTTTACCTAAGAGTTGATTGAACTTGTTAAATATGACTCTTCTTGGAATGAAGCTACTATCAAAGTTTATAACACCCATTGGTTGGTCATGATTAGGGATTTTTATTCTGTTATCCTCAATAACTTTAATGTCATTTTCACGAAAGTGAAATCCTAAAAATTTTCGTCCTGAAGTAGATATAATTTCCATAATTTCATTATTTATCTTTTTAAATTTATCACCAATGTCCTGTTTTAAAAACTGGGGTGTTTTTACTTCAAGATAATGATCACATCCATCTTTAAAAAAAATGTCACATTCCTCCGTCTCCACCTCAACATTATCCCAACCAACAATTTGGGCGATGTTGTAAGAAATTCTTAGCACAGAACTTTTTACTTCTGGAGACAAACTGCGAAACTTTTTTTCGCTACCATATTTAACCTTTTTTCCTATTTCTGACAAAAAATTATCCATTATTTATTTATATCTTTCAAATTATATAGTTTTGACGATTATTATTGATGATTGCATTGAAATTAGTTAATAAAATGGATAGTTTTTTACTTTATGTCATCGACAAAAACACTAATAATAATATTACGGATTTAAATGGTAAAGATGTTCATATTTCTCTCTTTGTTCAAGATCTTCAATATTTTGAATATTAAACTTCAGTATCCTTCTTTCTTCTTCACTTATATTAGGAAAAAACATTACTCCGCAATCAAGACAGTACTCTTGATAACTAACTCATCTCCAGCTTTTTAAACATTGAGGACAATGAAAATTAGAAATAATTTCCTCCTCCTTTTTCATCGTTTTATTACACTCTGGACACCTGCAAGTCTTTTTCGTATTAAAAGTTTCTTCGTTGCACTCTCTACAAAAATGACGAATAATTCGCTTACTTGCTTCTCTTTTCTCTCTTATTTTTTTCTTTAGCTCCTTAAACTCTTCTCTTGTCTGTTTCCACAATAAGTTTGGAAACCCCCACCAATGAATTCCCTTCGTTCCTGTATGACACTTATGACAAATTAAAATTGTACGCTCGGGATAATAAGTTATGTGATGTTCTACTGCCCATTCTCTCTCTTTGCAATGAAAACACAGTTTGGCTATCCTAATGTCCTCGTAAAACTGAACTTTACACTCATTGCAATAAAACAGTTCTATTTCTGAATATAAATCAGAACCGTCTTGACTATAATAAAGGTTTTTATTATGCAATATATCTTTTTTACAAACTTTGCAAAAACCATCTGGTTCCTCGAAAAAATTTAGAGAATCCCAAATTGGAACACTAATATTTCGTTCTAGCAGTATAAATTGAAAGCCATAGTCAATACTATTACAGCTATACCCCTCTTCGTAATTAAAATTAGGATATAGAGATAATCTTAAGGTTTTCCATATGGGTTCGTATATATCTCCTCTCAAGTCTGCAAAAAGTAGTTCGTATTCTCCATTTCTTTTATATATTTTTTTATAAAATAGATTAGGTTTGTTCAAGGCTTCAATATAACCGAGCTCTAACAGCTTTTTGCCCGTTTCTACCATTTCAAACCAAAGTTCGTCTTTATATATAGATTTACCATCAATAGTTTGTCGTTTCATGATTACTTCTAGTTTCAAAATGGTTTTTGTTTTTCATCTATTCGATTTTAAAAAAGCCATAGCGATTTCTCAATAGAGTAATAATCATTTTCCTATTTAAATCTTGTGTAAACTTTACACTAGTAAACCCAAAAATAGTAGTAGTAGATTATCATACCCTACCCTACCACTACCGCTATTCTACTTTACTAACTTTACTTATCTTTACAAAGATTTACTCGTAAAACCTTATATTTTTTCTAATGAGATTCATTTTTTGTTTCTAGGAAATTTTTCTTTAAATAAACTCGCTAAATTTAACTCATTAACTTATTAAAAGA
>JAHLWJ010000042.1 GCA_019057975.1 Promethearchaeota archaeon
TAAATCTTTTCCCTTTGAAATTTTTAATTGAGATTGTTCATTACAATTATTGAAGCTATTTATGGTTGATTTCGAAGAATTTTTACGTTATTTAAAGTCTCAGGAGTATTATCATAAACAAATATATCATATTGAGCATATTCCTGAGCACAAAGCTCAATATAGTGTTTTAGAAAAACCATTACGAAAACGACTTCAACGTTGGTTGGACGATAACAACATTAGACTATGGCGTCATCAAGCAGATGCAATAAATTTAATTCTTAAGGGTAAGAACACTGCTATTGTAACTTCTACCGCATCTGGAAAATCATTGTGCTATAATCTTCCTGTTTTACAATCAATACTCGAAGAACCAAAAATGACAGCACTTTATCTCTTCCCAACTAAAGCATTAGCTAGAGATCAATTTACTGTTCTATCGCAGCTTTTAGCGGGAACAAATATAAAGCAAAACAGGAT
The DNA here is from genome assembly GCA_019057975.1 of Promethearchaeota archaeon. Next base: position 463 of record JAHLWJ010000042.1, read on the forward strand.
TGGGGTTTATGATGGAGATGTAGAAGCTAATGAAAAGAGACTTATATTAACTAATGCTAATATAATTATTACAAATCCCTATGGGCTTCACTTTTATTTACCTTGGTTTAAACAAAAATGGAGGAGAATCTGCCAAAATCTAGAATATATTATTTTGGATGAAATTCATATTTATAGAGGGATATTTGGTTCTAATTTCGCTCTGTTGCTCAGAAGATTAAAAAGAATGCTTAACACATATAATGTAAAACCTCAATGGATCTTATCTAGTGCTACAATTAATAATCCCAAAGGTTTCTGCGAAAAACTAATTGGAGAAGAGTTTGAGGTTGTAGATAGAGATGATTCTCCATCAGGAACTAAAAAAGTTATCTTATGGGATTTGCCCTATGACGAAATTTCAAAAAAGTATCGTTCACCGCACCAAGAAACTAAAAATCTTTTTCTTAGTCATTTGAAGTTTAAGGGTGGAATACAAACATTAACCTTTACATTATCAAGAAAAATGGCTGAATTACAAACAATATGGACAAGAGACGCTATCCCCGTTTTAAAAGATAAAATTTTTAGTTATCGGGCTGGAATTAGTAAATCTAAAAGGAGAGAAATAGAGCAAAATTTTAAAAATAAAAAGATTTTAGGTATAAGTTCTACTAATGCTCTTGAATTAGGAATTGATATAGGTTCTTTAGATGCTACGATAAGTTCTGGATTTCCAGGAACGATCTCAAGTTTCAAACAACAGATAGGACGCTCTGGTAGAGGAACTGATCTCTCCATTTCAACTCTTATTCCAATGCCAGATCCATTAGATTTATTTTATATCCATAATCCTGATCAATTGTTTGGCCCTATCCAAGAAGAAATTCTTATTACTTTAAATAATAAATATATTATAAAAAACCATTTATGCTGTGCTTCAAAAGAGATCCCTATTAAGGTTGATGAGTATAAGAAATTTGGAGTTCTTGAAAAAGATTTTTTTATAGAATGTTTGGAAGATTTGGTTTCAGAATCTTTACTTATGAAAAGAGGAGATCGTTATTATTGGAATAGCGACTTCTTTCCAAATGAAAAATATGGGCTAAATAATCTTTCAGCGAGAAGTTATAAGGTAATATTAAGATCAGGCTCAAATAAAGAACTCTTAACTGTCGAGGATGAAAGTTTTGTATTTCGAGATTTACACCCAGGTGCAGTATATCTTTACGAAGCTGAATCATATATTGTAGATGAGCTTGATTTAAAGGAGAAAATGGTATATCTTTCTAAATCAAATGTGGATTTTTATACTCAGTCTTTAAAACATACAGATATTACCCCTCTCGATATATTATACCAAAATAAAGGCGGATTAAATAATAAGATAGAATCTTATTTTGGAAATGTAAAAGTAGAGCATGAATATTATTCCTATAAAGTAATTGATATATTAACCCAAGATATACGCTCGAGACATCCATTGGAGGATATTCCGATCATCACATTTGAGTCAATGGCTTTATGGTTCACTATACCTTTTGAACATCAAAAAGAATTGGAACTGGCGGGCTATGACCTTGGAGGAACTATCCATGCTATAGAACATGCTATGATTGCGATGTCACCAGCTTTAGCTCAAATTTCTCGATGGGATTTAGGAGGGGTTTCAATAGATTTCGATCCTGTCAAGCAACAACCAATAATTTACATCTATGATGCTTATAGGGGAGGTATTGGTATATCAGAGATGTTATATTTTAATCTTAATGAATTAATGAAAATTGCATATAAATTAATTAATTCTTGTAATTGTAATACTAAGAATGGATGCCCTGCCTGTATAATGTCACCAAAATGTGGAAATTCAAACGACCCTTTAGACAAAGCCGGTGCCTTGTTTCTATTAGATAAGCTTATTGATGGAATTTAAGAACTATTAAAAGATTTCACCAGTATTCATCAAGATCTATTTATTTTCTTGATAATTATTAGCAGAAATTAAAATTTGAATTTAATGTTAAATTTTTAAGGAGTAAAAACAATATTATACTTAATATTAGCATTAACCTATTCTATTAGGTAATTTGTTAATTAAAATTCAAAATCGTATTGAATCAGGTATTTGGGTTGTCAACTGATTTCACTTTTAAGATTGTTATATTTGGAGATTCTCAAACAGGAAAAACTACCTTAACTCATAGATTCTTAACGAACCTTTTTAAGAATGATATCCAAATGACCCTAGGAGTAGATTTTTTACTTAAATCAATTGAAATGAATGGTGAAAATGTCAAACTCCAGATTTGGGATTTTGCTGGTGAAGAAAGGTTCAGATTTCTTTTTCCTTCTTATATCAGGGGGGCTAATGGAGCAATTTTTATGTATGATATTACTAATTATGGCTCACTGGCTCATGTAGATGATTGGTTTGAAATTGTTGAAAAAGAAATTGAACGTGATATACCAATAATCTTTGTTGGTGGAAAAACTGATTTAATACATCTTAAGGAAATTTCAACAAGAAAAGCAATGGAAGTAGCAAAGTCAAAAAATGCAGATGGTTTTATAGAATGCTGCTCAAAAACAGGAGAGAATATCCATAAGGTATTTGATTTGTTAACGAGATTAATCCTAAAGGATAGAATATCTTCTTAAGTTGAGGCTCGTTTTTATTAATTTAAATCAAACTAATAAGAAATTATGATTCATTAAAGCAATTCTTTTAAAAAAAAAGAACTTTCTAGAAAATATGAGCAAAAAATCAGAATTAAAATGGGTTGATCTTGTATCTCCTACAATGAGCCCAGATGATTATTTAAAAGAGTATGGAGACAAAATCGAATTTAACTATAAAACCTATGAACCAAAAGTAGATGTATTGGAGAGAATTAAAGATCTATTAGAGAAAAAGAACGAGAAATTAAAGATTGTATCATTAGGTGCTGATTGGTGTCCAGATTGTAACAGAAATGTACCAAGGATGATTAAAAATATTGAGACTATAAAATCAACTAATATTGATCTAAGAATTTTATATGGAATAATAGTAAACGCCCTTCATAAACCAGGGGAAACTATATGGCATAAAAAGCGTTCTCCACCAGAAGCTCTTGATCCTAAATTTGATTTAAAGAAAATTCCGACATTTTACTTCTTCAATAGTAATGATGACCTTATTGGTGTTATTGTAGAAAACCCAAAATGGGAATCTACACTCGAAGAAGATCTCCTTGAAATCTTAGAAAATAAGCTATAGAAAATTTATAAAAGTTTCGAAAAATATATTGCCTCAATATGTTTTAACAGTAATCTCTTAGTTTTTAAGATTTAGCAGTACAAATTTTCACATAAATCAATGCCTAATGGAGATGAAACGGTTTTGTATGGTTTTAAAAGTTTAATGTATCGCAGTGGTTGGCTCTACAATGCAATAACAAGAAGACTTTATGACCAAGATAAAAAGTTTTTAACAATTGCTAAACTAATCGGTAAAGGCCCAAAAAGAGTTTTAGATTTGCCGTGTGGTACAGGATATTTGATGCGTTTCTTGCATCCTTTGATTGAATATGAAGGTGTTGACCTAAATCATCGATTTTTGAAACGGATTAAGAATAAAGAGTTAAAAAAGCGGAACATAAAACTAAAAAAAATAGTTTTAAAACAAAAGGACATTTTCGATTTTCAAGATTATTCAAGAGAAAAATTCGATGTCATTGTCATATCTGATGTTTTGCATCATGTTTACCCAAAACATGTTGAATTAATTAACATGGCTAAGGAGTCCGCACGAAAAATAATTATATGTGAACCGTATGCTGTAAAACCAAAAGAAATCAATGCTCGAGATAGACTATTTAAAATTATCATTTATTTTGGGAAATTTTTACCTATATCTATCATCAAAATCATTGATTTTCTTTTTCTGGATAATGATGGGATTAACCCCTATCATAAGAGAGGTAAGTGGAGTTTTGATTTTAAAAGTCTTAAAGAATTTTACAAAACTATGGGATTTAACCGTAGTTTTTGTTTAATGGACGAATATATTGGAGTTTGGGAATCATTAGTTCCCCTTTAATTAGAAAAAACTTCAAATAAATAATATAAAATATATAAATAAATTTATTATATTAACAAAAGTATTTGAGTTCTCTTTTGAAATTAACTCTCAGTCTGTGGGATATAGCCGGTCAAGAACGATTTGAGTTCTTTAAAACAGACTTTTTTAGTGGAGTTGCTGCAGTTGGTCTAATTTTCGATTTATCTCGACCCGATACTTTTGATTCAATCGAAGAATATTTTGATGACATACGTGAACGGTCTGGAAATATCCCAATTATTTTAGTGGGTAACAAAAATGATTTGAAAAAAGACATTGGAGAGACTATTCCTCGCGAAAAAATAATACAAATGGTAAATCAATATAATCTTTTTGAATATATTGAAACATCCGCATTAGAAAGCAAAAATGTTTATAAATTGTTTTATCGATTAGCTCTAACAGCGTTATTAGATACAAAACCAAGGTTAGGGGAAGTCATTGATTCAAATCATTTTAGATTCAAAATATTACTTATAGGAGCGGCAGCTGTTGGAAAGTCCTCGTTGATTGATTCATTTGTTAATAAGGAATTTGAAGAATCATATAAATTAACCATAGGGTTAGACTTTATGATTCAAGATCTTGAAATTGAAGAAGAAGATATCCCAAAAGAAACGTTTAATTTGATTAAAAATTCAGTTAAATCCTATAAGAAGCGAATTAAAAAAATTGGTAAAGCAGAAGAACCAGCTCATTAGTTCTAAGATATTCATCTTATTGCAGCAGTATCCTTAAGAAAATATATATTTTTCATAGTTATGCTTACAGGGATAGCCTATTGTCGCCAATAATTGAATTGTATCTGATTCCTTATTAATCTCTGTTATCCAGTAATATATCGTGCCACTTTTTATTCCATCAAATTCAACATGGTTACATACTCCCTCTTTATGGGAACTAAGAAATTTAATTACTTCATTCTTGGTTATTTTACTCTTCCTGTTTTCAAGAAAATTCTTAACTTTATTGAATCGTTCCAAACTATTAGGAAAAACTAACGCTGGATCAGAAAACTCTTTCAAGGATTCAGCCTGATAATGATTTGTGCTAAATAAATAATCATTTTTAGCATAAGATACCGCCACATGCGAGGGTGAAGTTTCTACTCGTGCAAAATTATTTTCTTTATCTGCAATCATAAAGATATGTCCTCTTACATGAGGTATTTTCTCAAGAAAAGATACTGCTTCTTCTGTAGTACGACAATTATCCAGAATCCATCTACTGGATAAATTCACTCGGATTCCCGGTTGCCATTTACCATTGTAATCTCCAGCAATGAGTATAGCAATTGCTAATCCCGCTTCATTTTTTCCCCCATAGGTTCCTATCATATGATCTGAAAATGATATACTTTTCAATTTTCCCTCTGGATGAATGAAACTGATTTCACAAAATTTCTGGAAGGATACATCCCAATCATAATTACGAGCAAAGATGGGAAAACCTGATTCTGTTAGATCGCTTCCAATCACAAAAACCGTACATCCACCCTCTTGAGGATTAAAAAACTCAAATCCTAAGGCTAATAAAAATGCTTCCATAGATTCCAAATCATAATTCCCCCCAGCACAAAAGCCTTTTATTTCTTCAAGTAAATCTGGAATATATTGCTTTGCAATTTCTTTACATTGACGACTAAATTCTAATTTTTCTGGAGTATAAGGTGGTGGCTGGAAAAAACGCTTAACTTGAGAACCAACTTTAAAACCTATATCATAATAACTTCCAGTGATATTATTACTTTTCATTCTATTAACCCAATACTATTTCTTTAAATTGGTTTTATATAAGAGATTATATAATTATAAAAATCTTATGTGATAATAAGATGATATAGAAAAAAAACAAATTATCATATCCTATTTAATTTAATATTATTTGGTGTTAAAAATGAGTATTGAACAACTTGAGGAGCAAAAAGAAGAATTATTGGACAAAATAGAAGCTCTTGAAGAAAAATGTGACACACTCCCAATCTGTGAAGAGGATGATGGATGTAAAAAATGTGAAACCTACGCAGAAATAGAATCACTTTCTGCAAAGGTGGAAGAAGTAGAAAATAAAATCGAGAAGCTATTGGGAGAAGACGAAGATGATGAAGATGAAGATTAAGTAATTAAAATTAAAAAAATTAATAAAAATTATATTTTCCTTTCTTTTCTTATTTATAATATCTTTAGTATGAAAAAATTAGAAAGACTATAAGTTTTTGAATAGTCTCCTCAACCCGCGTGACATGATCAGCTTTTGGACTTCCTTTGTGCCCCCAACGACTTCTAATATACGCGATACACCAATATAGTCATGCATTAAGGTATTATCACACACGCCTGCTCCACCCATTAAATTTGCTGTTTCAAAGCATACTTCCTTGGCTAATGAAGCACAATTATATTTATACTGGCTTGCGGAAGAAATCATTGATTGAGCTACCTGATCGGGTAATTGACCTTTATATTTTTCATTTTTCTCATCATAAGTTTCAGCAAATTTTAGAACTCCATGAGTCATCCCAGTGGTTTTAGCCCATAAATCTGCTAATGAAAAACCAACCCCTTGAAAAAGTAATATCTCCTTTTCAAATTGTCTTCTCATGTTAGCATAAATAACTGCATGCGCTAATGCCCCCCAACAAGCACTTATACATCTCACTGCGATTGCTATTCTTTCAGGAATTAAACCCTCAAATAGGTGTTCTCTTCCTTTCCCAACTCCTCCCAATACGTATTCCTTTGGAACTCTTAAATTCTCAAGATATTCCTTTCCTATAAAAAGTTTGGGAGTCCATGGAATATTAACCCGTTCTATCGTCCATCCGGGCCAAGATGTATTAATTAAAAATTGAGCCATGACGTTTCCATTGCTTTCCTCAGCCGTAGCATAGGAAACCGCCCATTTCGACTTAGGAGCATTTGTATTAAAAATCTTGGTTCCATTAAGAAGAAAAGAACCATCTTCCTGCTCTTCACATGTAGTTTGCTGATGTACTGCATCAGAACCTCTTTCTGGTTCAGTAATCAATAGACACCCCACTTCTTGGCCTGTGACAAGTTCTTTTAAAGCTTCTAGCCTAACAGGAATATTTTCATGATGTGCGTAGATTGGATTAATACAAATAACAGTTGCGCCAGTACTCATCGCAAATTGAGGATCGAAATTATCCAGAGCAAGAATTCTCATAAATTCTATAGCAATTCCAAAATCCTCATAATTTAAATCGATACATTCATATGGAGTTTGGCGGGTTATATATCCTTCTTTCCCAAAATCAGGAACCCAATCGTAAATATCCTCATCGGGTCCATGTGTGATCTTATTTTTGGTTTCATAATTTAGGCAGAATTTTTGAGCTTGCTCAAGAAAATTATATTGTTGGTCAGATAAAATTACTCTTAGATTATCTCTTACGAATTTATATCTATTTTCAAGACTAAGTTTCTCTAAAATTTCATCATTTATTACTTGAGTTTTATATCGCTTTTTTTCACTCATTTCAACCATATTTTCAATTTTTTAATTATTAAAATGTTTGATAGAAATATTATTTTTTTCAATTCGGTATTAATTTAAATGTTCCTTCGAGGTTTTTAGAAATTGTTTCTCTAGTGAATAATAAAGGAACATATTTCCCTTTTACCCATAATTTCATTAAATCGTTGTAATGCTTATGAAAAGGTAACCCTAATTGACCTCCAGGAATTACTCCTATAGATTTATCCCAATCAGCTAGATCGTGGATTTGACGAAATGATGGTCCAACGATAACTTCATAGTTATTCAATGGATCAAAAAATGCATTATTCAAAGTGTTTGCATCTCCTCCAATTTTGAATGGCCTTATATTTAATATTTTAGCTTCCTCATTAACTTGAGAAAATGGGTGTGTAAGAGTTACTTTATGTAAATTTCCCCATTTCCATTTGGTAACTTCTGAAGAAAATTTTTCTGATAAGAAGATAATTGTTTTTTCGAGTGCTGTAAATAAAATTTGTTCAAGCTCATCAACTTTTCCATCATATAATTTAAAGAGTCTCTCAAGTTCAAATGGATTGGACGTTAAATGAATTTCAAAAAGTTCTTTTCCTATTAGAGGAACTAAGATGGCTTTTAGGGTTTCTTGACACCATATTTTGTATATCGTACCAGCAACACTATTTTTCGTCAAAAAGTAATCCCAATTTTCTAGTAGTGAAATAAGTTCCTTATGAACCTCTGTATGTGCTTTGGCTTTTATATATTTCAGCATCTTAGGTAGAAATTCTGGTGCTTCTTCTGTAAAATAATCTAGTTGGTAATTTTTAAAATCTTGAATGGAGAAAATTTCTTTTGATTGGAGTAAGTTTTTAATTCTTTTTTGACGATAAGGTTTAGCTCGATCTTGAGCTATTAAAACACCATTAGGGGCTTTATTTTCATTATAGTTAGCTGTGTAAACGAATCCATGCTCGGGATTGTATATTGAAAACATTTTTTCAAAGGGTACTAATCCACTCCAATTAAATTTCTCATCTGTACCAGGACTCACTGTTGCTCCATCTCCATATTTCCGTAAAGGAAGCTTTCCTCCATGTTGATGACCAATATTCCCCTCTATATCACCATATATAAAATTCTGGGGCGTGATCGTTAATTTACTCAAAGCTTCACGAAATTCACTCCAATTGGATGCTATATTAATCATTCTAAAACCCTCTATTGTTTCTTCTAGATTTACTCTATAACTAGTCCAGCATAAAGCATATTTCCCTGGAAGATTAATTTTATGAACTTTTGTCTGAAGTTCAAAATACTCTACAACCGGCCCGAATTTGGAAAACTTTACTTTAAAATCGATCGGTTCAGGATTATCTTGAACTCTAATCGGTTCATCACTAACCTTAAAATCAACCCATTTCCCATTGTATTTGTATTGGTTTTCATTTTCAGGATTTATTTCTAATTTAAAGAGATCAACATTATCCGATGTTACAGTTGTTGCACCCCATGCGATATTTTCATTATGTCCCAACACGACACTAGGTACTCCCGGGAAAGATGAGCCAATAGTATTCAAACCCGGACAACTTAAATGCATAAGGATCCAAATCGCAGGAAGTGTAAGTGGTAAGTGAGGGTCATTCGCTAATAAAACAGCTCCTGATTCTGATTTATGGGGGCTAACAGCCCAACCGTTACTACCCAATGGGGTTTCTACTTTTGCTCCAGAATAAAGTGGAATAAGCTTATCTGCCATCTCAAGACCCAAATCCATAATTAATTGTTCACGTAATAGTTCTAGAATATAACTCCAACCACCTAATCCCCACTCTATAAAACTCATAATTCGAAGAGAATCTTCTAAGCTCCATTCTTGAAGTTTAATATTTAGAATGGCGAATTCGATAGGTGGATTTTGAGTTGCTTTTTTAATACCAGCATTTACTCCTTCCACATATGAATTTAAACCTTTCAACGTTTCATTATTAGGGTATTTCCTCAGATTTTCCGCAGATTTTTTTGCGATTCGATGCAAACCAATTATTCTATAATGCTTATCCATATCAATTGTAGTTTCTCCAACGATTTCAGATATACTTCCTGATGTAACTCTCTTAAAAAACTCTAATTGCCATAATCTATGACTTGCATGAACATATCCTTGAGCAAAGTATGCTTCATCAACTGAATTTGCATAAATATGTGGGATACCCCATTTATCCCATAAAATTTCAACCTCGTCTTGAATTCCCTTTACTTTTTCTGAACCAGATACGGCTGGAAACGCGTTTTTTGCAATGTTAAGTAATTCTTCCATTCTCAATTCATCTATTATTGTAATTATTCTATACTAATATTAAATGAATTAAAAGGAGTTATAATTTCATTTTAGAGTGATCAACTAAAAAAAGAAAAAAATGGATTTTAAAGCATCTTGAATAATTGACGTAACGCAAGACTCATAATATACTGTTGGATCTGTCTACTACCTCCAAGAATCTCTTGTATTCTTGAGATGTTTACATAATCATGCATCATTGTATTGTCACTTAGTCCAGCGCCACCCATCAGATTGGCAGCTTCATAACATACTTCGTTTGAAAGTTTTGTACAATGATATTTAAATTGAGAAGCGCTAGCAACCATAGCTCTGCTAATATTTGAGGGTATCTGTCCGCCAAATTTCTCTATCTTTTTATCATATTCTTCACAGAATTTTAATATACCTAGAGTCACGTTGGTAGTTCTAGCCCAAAGATCAGTTAGTAAAAACCCTACACCCTGAAATTTTAAAATTTCTTGATCGAATTGCTTTCTCATATTTGCATAGATTGCAGCATGGGACACAGCACCCCAACATTGGGATATGGCTCCACACGCAATTCCTATTCTTTCAAGGACTAAACCTTCGAATAAATGTTCTCTTCCTTTACCAATTCCACCTAGTACATATTCCTTTGGTACTCTTAAGTTCACGAAGTGCTCGTGCCCTAAATACAGTTTAGGCGTCCAAGGAATATTCACCCGTTCGCAAACCCAACCATCCCAGGATGTGTTAATTAAAAATTGTGCCATGAGATTTCCATTATTTTTTTCAGCAGTGGCATATGCTACAGCCCATTTAGATTTGGGTGCGTTAGTATTAAAAACCTTTTCTCCGTTAAGGATAAAACTTCCATCCGCTTGTTCCTCACATAATGTCAATTGATGGACAGCATCTGAGCCTCTTTCAGGTTCAGTTATACATATGCATCCACAAGCTTCTCCCGTCACTAATTCTTTTAAAGCTTCAAGTCTCGCGGGAATATTTTCATGGTGATCAACTATTGGATTTATAGATAAAACTGTAGCACCGCTTCCCATTGCGAATTGAGTATCAAACATATCAATTGCTAAATATCTGAGAAAGTCCGATACTGCACCATAGTATTCATAATTTATATCAACCATCTCAAAGTTATGGGCTCTCGTTATATATCCTTCAGCCCCAAATGCCGGAATCCAATCATACACATCTTCTTCTGGCCCGTGAGTAATATTATTCTTCTTTTCGAACCTCATGCAAAATTTCTGAACCTTTTTAAGGAATGAGAACTGCTCTGGTGATAATATAGCCATTAAATTGTTATTTAAGAAATTATATCGATTTTTCAGGTTAAGTTTTTCTAAAATTTCGTCATTTATAACTTGGTTCATATATTTAGACATAAATTAAACCCCTAATTAATTAAATTAAGAAATATCAATTTTTGTAAATAATAATTTTATTAATGAAATAATTACTCCAATAGTGAAAAAAGTAAAATTACTTTTTAATTTTTGCAAAAAGATATAAGATTCGTTTAAAATTTATTTATGAAATCGTTAATAATATACTTTTTTCGAACATAAAAACGCAAAATATTCAGCAAATTAGCTTCTGTAGTCTATTTGAAAACCGTTTTGAGATTACAAGGCCAGTTTCAAACGGGCAATTACTCTTAAATAGAATAACTGAGATAAAATGTTTATCAATTCCGGTTAATGAGAGTACCCCAAATTTTTCTAGAGATATGAGTTCATTTACTCTATAGTTTCCAGAAAGAAATCTTCCCTCTAAGAGTCTAACAATTTCTTGAAGTATACCTTGCTCTAAATTAGATACAATTACTCTTCCAGTTTGAGTTAATAATGCAGAAGATACAACAAAAGAAGAAAATGTATGCAACTCATTAAAGACATTTAATAAATCATTCTTAATATCATCTGAAACCAGTTGATTTCCATTTTCCATTATGTTATCAATATTCTTTTCGAAATCTAAGAATCTAGAAATTTCACCATCATAGTTATCAGTCAATAAATTTAAATCAAATTTGTTAAGGAATTGATTTTTAATTTCTCTTAATTGATTTCTAAGTTCAACTAAATTATCTGTTCTATCGCTAAATAAAGCAAAAAGTAGTTCATCCTGCTTTATTTTTTCAATTTCGAAAATAAATCGAAAAAGACCTACTTCTATTTCAGATAATTCTTCAGTTTTTAGAGTTTGTTTTACAAATGAAAAAATCGCACTTAGAAAACTGCTCGTTAATTTTACGTTGAAAACATCTTCATAAGCCTTATAAAAGATTAATTCGCCTGTGTTCCCTTTCATTATGAAGATATTTTTGATCATTTAACTCAATAGATTCGATGATAAATAATTTAAATTGCCTTAATATTTTTGTAATAAAAGTTTAGATATAAAAATCCTCTTATTATTCAGTTTCTTAAGGTAAAAGCAACACACATTTGTAAAAAGGTTAATTATGTCCTATGACAATAATCGAGAAAGATTTTTTAATTGAATTTTAAACTATATTTATGATTTTCTTCATCGGATATTGCCAAGCTTAAAATATTTCTTTATTAAAATCCATCAAATTTAGCCCATTCATCTTCCTCTTCAGCCTCATCTTCATCATCGGTATATTCTTCAACTTCGTCGCTTTTGTAGCTTTCAGGAGTTTCTTCCTCAAATTCATCAAATTCTTCCTCGAAAGTAATCGACGTTCCTATATCGGTTATAATTTCCGCTGAAACTTTTATTTCAAGTACTGGTGCTTCTACACGTCTCTTCTTTTCCACTAATTTTAGGTAATCCCCATGAATTTTGATAGTTATAGGGGTTTCTTCTTGTAATAGTCGGACAACGACTTCTTCACTTGCACTCGAGTCGTGAGGCATACGCATTACAAGTGCTCTTGCACCTTCAAATACTCCACTTATTATTTCAACAATATCTCCACCTTCTAAATATTCTGTTACACTCCTTGGTAATAGTACATGTTTAAGTTCGATTAACTCTATATTTTGGACTATTCTACCTTTGATGTGTGGGATGCCTTGAACGGCTATTTGGACCTCCCTCTTGGTCGGAGCCTCGAAAAAAATGTACCCTGGCAACAGAGGGCTTATCAGCATAGCTCTGATATCAGGTATTATATCTAAGATCTTAAATCGATAAAAAATCTGCTTTAAAATATTGCTTTCTTGATTTATAGTTGTTCTTACCGCAAATAGGGTTGTTAACTCTTGTTTTTCTTCAAATGATTCCATCGAGTAACTTTCATCTATCTTAAGTTCCTTATTACCATTTTCTTTTGATTCTTCACTTTGGTCTGGCAATTCTTTTCACGAATCTTATTTGAATTTAGGTTTTTAATAAATTTTAAAGAAAAATTAGTATATACTAATATGGGATTACTAAATTATAAAATTTTGCTTTCAACGAGTTTCTCATTATTAGACATTTGAACCTTGTGCAAGCAGAATTTTAAATTAATTGTTCTATAAAGACATTAGTGTCAACTAAAATTGAATATTATCAAGATCTAATATCTGAGGAATCTTTCTATTACGCTCAAGCCAAGAGATTTCTGCTCTTGTATATCTCCATGAAATTTCGCATTTACCTAATTTATCTTTGACTTCAGTCTCCCATTCCCACGGATTTACAATTACTAAGTCTCCACGCCTAACCCATACTCGCTTTTTTATTTTACCACGAATTCTACCTATTCGATGCTTTCCGTCTTCACAAAACACTCGCATTCTCTCCCCACCGAGGATTTCAACAACGATTGCGAACATTTCACCTAGTCTTTTACTCGGGAATTTAACTCTTGTTATAACGGGTGCTCCATACCCTTTTCCTCCTCTTCCTCCTCTTCCTCCTTTTCCTCTTTTTCCGGGTTTCCCTTTTTTTTTTGCCATAATTATTCTTTAATATATTATTTTTAATTTGGAAATTTAAATTCAAATTTTATCTTCAGGTTTATATTCTCCCTTAATAAAAATTATTTTTATATGTTTATCCGAATCATTTCTTATATTATGCATCTCCTCAACTTCGCATAAAAACACAATCCCTTGTGGTGCGGGATACTCCTTATCATCAATAATCATTATTCCATCCCCTTCAACGAAGTAAAATGTTTCATCTATTATCTTATGTCCATGTGCTTTATCACCCATCAATTCTCCGGGTTTGAGTAATATAATTCCCCAGTCTATCGAGGGCCCCCGCATAAGATATTTTACTCCAGATTCTCCCCCTCTATATTCAAAATCTGTTTCATGAACTTTTTTAATTGTAAATCACCAATGGAGTAAATAGTGTTATAAAACAAATTATCTAGAGTAAATTATAAATCTTACCTATTATAAAGAGATTCATAGTTTATTATAATAAATTTCACGACTTTGGAAAAATTGAAAAGGTGAAAGAAATGATCCACTCTTTTAGTTTTGCAAGAATTCCCAATATAATTTTTGGTGCTGGAAAGTTAAATGAACTATATGATATTATTCCAAAATTTGGAAAAAATATTCTTTTTATAATTGGTGAGAATTCACTAAAAAAATCTGGTAAATGGGAAGAAATTACATCCAATATAGAGTGTAAATCTTTCAATTATTCACTAATATCCATTTCTAATGAACCAGCGGCAACGATTATTGATGAAGTTGCAACGAAGTTTCGAAAGAAAAATGTTGAATTGGTGGTTGGTATAGGTGGTGGCAGTGTCACTGATGCAGGTAAAGCAATCTCAGCAATGATTCCAAAAGAAGATTCGATTAAAAACTATTTAGAAGGCGTTGGTAGTAAAACTCATGATGGGAAAAAAATTCCTTATATTGCAATTCCAACAACTTCTGGTACTGGAAGCGAGGCTACCAAAAATGCAGTCATTAGCGAGATTGGACCTAAAGGCTTCAAAAAATCCTTACGACATGATAATTTAATTCCCAATGTTGCACTAATTGATCCAGAGCTTATAATTCCGTGTCCTCCATCAATTTCAGCAGCATGTGGAATGGACGCTTTTACTCAATTACTCGAAGCCTATGTATCACCTAAAGGGAGTCCAATGACAGATGCTTTAGCTTTTAGTGGTATGAAATATATAAATAAAAATTTATTATCAGCATGTTCAAGTGGAGCATCTAATATCGGAGTTCGAACTGCAATGGCATATGCATCACTTATGTCTGGAATTACTCTAGCAAATGCGGGATTAGGGATTGTTCATGGATTGGCTGGACCTATTGGGGGATTATTCGATATTCCTCATGGTGTTATATGTGGTACCCTTTTAGCAGAAGCTACAAAAATAAATATAAAAAAACTACAAGAGCTGGGCTCTAGTGGAAAAGAAGGGCTAAGAAAACATGCCGATATTGGAGCATTATTATCAGGTAATAAATTTGTAGAACAAGGAAAAATTGATGAATATTGCAGAATTTTAGGCGATATTATTGATGGATGGACTCAAGACTTAAAACTGGAACGACTAGGTAAATATGGCATAGCTATTGGAGATATTAAAAAAATTGTAGACAAGGCGGGATTAAAAAATAATCCTGTTAATTTAAGCAAAAAGGATATAGAGACTATTCTGATAAATCGACTTTAAAAAAAATATGAAAATAAGCCCCTAAAGATTTTTAATAATTTCTTTTGCTAATAATCTAAAAGCCAAATTCACGTTTGCACCAGTTTTCGAAGAAATTTTTAAATATTTAAAAAAATCATACTTCTTTGGAAAGCTCCGCGCAAATTTTTCATCGATAGTAATCGATTCAGTCAAATCCCATTTAGAACCTAAGAAAATTATCGGAATTCCTGGATTTTCACCTCTACAAATATTAACCCATTGTTCAATATTTTCTAAGCTAGATGGTCGCGTGAGGTCAAAAAGCAAAAGAGCACCTTTAGCACCGACAGAGTAATCTTTTAATAAAGGTCTGAAATGATCTTGTCCACCAAAATCCCAGACTTGCAAATTAATTGTTTCTCCTTTAATATAAGTTTCTTTGATGAAGAATTCTACACCAAGTGTCATTTTTGTGTCTGCCAAGAATCTATCCTTCACATATCGATAAAGAAGCGTTGTTTTTCCTACACCTCCATCTCCAGCTGTGATTATTTTAAGTAATTTGGGCATTCTAAACCACCATATTAACAATTTGATGCATTAATTTAATTATTCAGGGATTAAATTATAAATTGTTTTAATAATATATAAGAAATTTAGATTAAAATTTATATGTAGTATTTTTTCTTAAGTACTTTATTAAACTCTTTCTATTGATAAGTATTTTCTTTGTCGCAGGAAAATTGTATTTATACTTGATAGTCTTGCTTTCCTACGTAATTCAGAATCGTTTGTGGCAAGAAAAACAGTCGGATATTTATCTTTTAGTTCAGTTATCTTTCTGATCAAATAATCATCTGTTGTTTCCTCTTCTTGTTTAATATCATTAACAAAATCAAAATTATACTTATTCTTATTATTTTCCAAATACAATAACCCAGAATTAAGTAACCTTATGAATTTTGTTGATTTTGGTTCCCTTTTCTTTTTTGCCTCAAGTTCATTAAGAATTTGTTGAAAAATTACAAATTTAAGGTTTCCATCCAAATTATCCCTTATCTCATTTAAATAATCGATTTTAAACTGAAAAGGAAGTAAAATGAAATTTGAATCAATTACTATTAGGTTCATATTAGACTTCAATAAGTCTGTCGCTCTCAAATTTTTCTTGATAAAATTTTGTTAATATAATTTATTTTGAATTATAAAACTTCAATATATTGGACTTAATAATAATATTCCCTTAACACTAAATCATTATCTACACACTCGACACAGACCCATTCTTTCTGCCTCGGGAAATAGACCATGTCATTGTTATTTACACTACAAATCGAACACTGGCAGATTGATTTTTTAAAGGATTGTCTGAATTTTTCTAATTCGCGTAATAGCTCGATCTGTTTCTCTCCCTCAACACCAAGCCAAAGGACCTTTATAACAAACTCTTGATCGCGGAACATGTGAATTAAAATAACTCTAAGGTTGTATCGTAAATTTCTTAGACACGGATCTTTAATAATAACTCTTTTAATCTTCTTTAACATCAATAAGACAATAAAAATACATGTATAAATAATTAGATTTCGATTAAAATAAAACTAATACGTTTGTCTTTCTAAAATTTTCTTTGTCAACTTACTGAAAGCTTGACCTACATTTTCGCCTGTTTTTGATGAGATTTTCAAGAAATCAATAAGGTTAAATTCTTCAAGAAACGATAGTGCATAATCGTCATCAACTTGAATTTCATCAGCTAAGTCCAGCTTAGTGCCTAGAAAAAGAACGGGAAGGCTTGGGTCCCCTTTCCGTACTATGTTAAGCCATTGCTCCAAATTTTCTAAGCTGGACATCCTTGTGAGGTCGAACATAAGCATTGCTCCTTTTGCACCTAGAACATAGCTTTCAAGCAAAAATCTAAACCTCTCTTGACCTCCAAAATCCCAGAGCTGCAGGGTGCATTGATTCCCATTGATCTCCGTCTCTTTCAAAAAGAATTCCACACCTATCGTCATTCGAGTATTTGCTGAGAATTTCCCTTCCACGTACCTATGTAGGAGCGTTGTTTTTCCAACTCCCCCTTCCCCGGCTGTTAAGATTTTTAGTATGAACTTCTGTGGCATTCTTACAATCTCTCTTTATTTGTTGGATGAAATTTTTAAAAAGTTAATCTTTTGGAGGTTCTTGAATAGATTAAATTTTTTTTTGTTATAATTATAATCTCTTTACGAATTAATATTCTTTAGTTAATCGAAAATTTAAAAATTAATTTTAAAAATATTCTTTTATTTTTGATTTTTATTCTTTTTTCTAAATATAATTCAATAATAAACAATTTCAAAATAAATTTTATTAATATGGAATAATATTTTCTACCAGTCTCTTTTAAAAAGGTGATTTAAAAATGAAAATGAAAAAGAAAATACCTACAGAAGCTGATTTGAAAAGATTAGAAGTAGAATCATGGGGTACTTGGAGCAAGGAAGTGAGCGAATTTGATTGGTCTTATGGGGATACAGAAACGTGTTATATACTTGATGGTGAAGTAGAAGTAACTGACCCCGCATCAGGAGAGAAAATTGAATTTAAGAAGGGCGATCTGGTTCAGTTTGAAAAAGGATTAAAATGCGTTTGGAATGTGAAAAAACCAGTTAGGAAATATTTTAATTTTGATTTGAAATTTGGAGATATTGATTAAATTCAAATCTTTTTTTTTTAACTTTATCTTCTTACATAAATAAAAGGTTGTAAATCTATAAAGAGCGTTAATTATAAATATGTATTATTAACTAACCTTATCTTGATTTAATATGGAAGATTATATACCTTTTGGTTTGAGTGATTTTAAAGTAGAACAATTAGGTTTTGTGTATAAGGATATTAGACAACAAGCTAAAATAATGGAAACTTTCTTTGGTATTCCAAAATTTACTATACTAGGCCCTTTAGAAATGGACATCACTTACCGTGGGAAGCAGACAAAATGGACTGTGTCTGGAGCATTTGGACGATTATTTAATAATGTTGAGGTTGAATTAATACAAGTTGAAAGTGGGGAATGTATTCATAAAGAATTTTTAGATCAGGGGAAAGAAGGATTCCACCATGTTCGTAGTTCTGTTGATGACTTAGAAACAGTAATAGAAAAGTTTAAAGAAGAAGGCATTGGTGTACTACAAAAAGGTAGAATAGTAAGTTCAAATTATGCATATATGGACACAGAAGCCCTATTAGGAATAATCCTTGAATTTTCAGCAACAAAAAGGGGAAGAAGGAAAAGGTAAATTTCTAATAATTTAATTCACGCAAATCTTTGCTTTTCTTTATGCTCTTTTACGGAAATTTCCCGTTCACTAAGTCTATCAAGTTTGATTAAAGTGTCTTGAATTGTTTTAATTTCTAATCTAGTATTAATTTTATAATTTTTCAAATTATCAAGCATTTCCTTTTCATTATAACCTTCATTGTAAACTTCCTTGAATGCATTAATGGTATCTTGATGGTAACAGACGTATTGTTTGTTTAAGAATACTATCAACATTTTTTTTTTCTTTTGATTTTGAGATAATTCAAACATCTCATCTCTGATTCTCTTAATCGGTTTTTTAAGCTTTCTAGCAATCAACTCATCTTCGATCTTGTAAAATTTTTTCATAAATCTGTGGAGTTTATTTTTAAAAAAGAGTCTTGGAATATATGATAGCAAAAACATCACTAATGTTATTCCCGCCATCCAAATTGCAGCAATTGGATTAAAAAATGCTATTATAATAATTATTATTACAAGGATTAAGAACCATCTTCGTCCAATACTTTTGAAAACAACTATATATTTTTTTGGCATATTTTTCCAATTTACCACTATTAATTATAATATACTTATAATTGATCACATAAAAAAATTATTTTTAGACAAAGTCTAATATCTTTAAGGGAAGTAAATTAGGTCTAACCACATAAATAAGCGTTTCCGGGTTCAGATGGGTCCGGGTATTATCCTTATAAACCATGACCGTAAGCGAACTTACAGATTGAGGTTTCCCACAGACTTTCTACTGCAGTACTATCCTGCAACGCTTAATAGTTTAACTTCCGGCGCTTTACTGAATGTTATAAATTTATGTGGTTATAAAACCACGGATTTACCATTTAATAAGTACGGTTATTTACAATGTAAATACCTTCTTATTAGGTAATGAGTAAGTAGAAATAATAAAGACTAGTAATTAAACTTTTTTATGGAAAAAGGCAAAATTTAAAAAGAGTAAACTAAAATAAGCTCTAGAATATGATATTTCAATTAATCATCCAAGAGGTTCAGTGGTACCAGTATTTAATAAATATTTTAATCACAATTATCGGGAGATTACTTGATTTACTTAGTACGCGGTATGTGTCGAAAGAATTAAAATTAGAGACAAATAAATTGGCTCAACGTATTGGATGGAAAGGAATGGTTTTGATGCAGATACCCATAGTAGTTTTAGGGGCATTAGACTTCTATCTCAGCTTCTTTATTTTATGGTGGAGTGTATTCCTTTTTGCCAATAATATAGAAGGTAGTTGGTATATAAAAGAAGCTGGAGAAGCAAAATATCATAAAGAATTAGAGTCTCGAGTAAAGAAATCTACTGTATGGAAAATCCTATTCAGCGAAATTTCATATGTTATAAAATTTTCATTAGCAGGGATTTTTATAATTATTTTTTTGTTTATATACAATGATTTATTGGCTGTATTTTTGATTTGTTTAGCCTTAATCATACAAGGAATCTTTGGGGCAATTAGCTCAATTTCTTATCTTCTTAATTTGAAAAAAAGTGAACATCTGGAAGATAATGATTCAGATTAATACAAAATATTTTATTCTAATTTCTCAATTACTCGTGAATACTTTTTTATTCCTTTG
>JAHLWJ010000295.1 GCA_019057975.1 Promethearchaeota archaeon
AAATCATCAATTAAATAAACTTTAGTGTTGCTGAAATCAACTTTACTTACTTTCCTTAAAATTCCATTCTCATATACACTATATAATATCACAGTTCTTTTTTTCGTTTTTGAATTACTATAGTAAAACTAAGTAAAATAGAATTTTAAATTTTAACTACAATAAAATGAAGAAATACTTTGATTTAACCATTTCAGAAAAATTTAGGGGTATTTATAATTTTGTAAATATTCTAAACATGCTCTTCAAAAAAACCTAATAATTTCAGATTTTTATACTCGTTGTGTAAAAATTCTCGTAGCGCAATACGAATTGCTTCAGATCGACTAGGGACTACCTTCATTTTTATGAGTTTCTGAATATTTTGATCATATATTTGAGGTAAATTAATGGTAATATTAACCATCTTAGGTTTAGTTTTCTTTTTCTCACTACCCATCATTTATTTAACTCCAAACTATATGAATTTTAAATTGTTGTTGTTAACAAATGAAAAACTGAATAAGAAACGCAGATATATTCTTGTCCCTACTCTTTTCACTCTTTTCTAATATTATATAGTAAGTAAACTATTAATATAAATTTATTTATCCCTATTTAAAGTATTTAAAGATTCCTATATCAGATATAAATTATTTTGATTGTTTAATTATTTAGATGAACAATTTATATTAATAAATAATAGTATGATTGAAAATATTTTATTCTTAATAAGAAATCATCCTCCTGTTAATAATTCTTTTTGTTTGAATTTTTTATATTATTTTTTAATCAATTTTACACTTCTCTGGAGTATTATTAATGATATGATTCCAAAGAGAAAAAATACAAAATAATAATTCCCTAATGAAATTGCGTAATGGTCATAATAGCCCTTATATGATATATAAACAGAATACATACCTATAGGAATTACTATGTTTCTCCATTCCCAGATATATCTTTTTCCATCAGAAATATCAATAATTCTAGGATTATTATTGTTTGAATAAGAATCTGGTTGTCGTCCATGAACTTTAAATTCAACTGTTTCTGAAATTGTTCCATTCCAGGCTGCAGCTGTTCCGACGTCGTAATGAAATTCCAGAGAATCTATGTTCATTCGTGGGAGATCAAGGTAAGATTCAAACTTATATTCAAGAATGACTGTCTTATTCATTGGAAGAGTAATATTACAAATAATCAAATTTCTATTATGAATGGAAATGTATTCATCCCAAGAATAAGATTCATTCCAGTGATACTGAATAACCTTATAAGGAATTATACTATCATTTATTTTAATTATACATGTAGAATTTTCTCCAAACACGTAGCTTGAAAATGGGGCGGCTATAGTCAGATTTAAAGGGTTGTTTGGATTATAAAGCGAATAATTTCCGGTAAATTCCAATTCATAACGATCATACTGAATATTAGGATTAGGAGCAGATATTTCAATTAAAACACTTGCATTAGGCATAGAACAAGAATGATCATCCTTTGGAATAAAACCCCCAAACTCTGCAGGATAAATCCATACGGGATTTGCCTTTGAATTTGGAATCCCGCTATTTAAGTATAATAAAAAGGTAGAGGATAGAAGTATGATAAATACAATTCTGGATCTTTTCATTATACTAAATTGAAGATTAATGTTATTTTAAACTCTTCTGTCAAAATATTAGTGAAAAGAGATATTACTACTTCCTATCTTCTGATTTTACGTATCTACCACGTGTTTCGACGGCATCAACATTTTTGATAATGGATTTACACTCACTCAAATTTACTTTCTCATATTCCGATCGATAACCTTGAAGAAAACTGTTAAAACATAATTTATAATTACTCCCGTGTGATGAGATCAATACTCGCTTAAAGAGATGGAGATCAACACTTTTATCTTCAATTGTATCGGAATATTCATGCAATCCGAAATCGATAAGAAATATATTTTCTTCTTGTGTAACTAATAAATTGCTTGTAGTAATATCACCGTGAATATGCCCATTTTTATGTAGAGTTGCTACCATAATACCAATATCTTTGAAATATTTCTCCTTTTTAATGACTTTCAAGGTTTCTATCATATTTTTCAGTTTTTCTCCTTCTATATATCTCATAATTATGGTTGCGTCTTGAGGATCAATTTCATATACTTGGGGTACGTTTATCCCGTAATTCTTTACCCTGATTAGTGCTCTACCTTCATTAAGAGTTCTTTCCATTCTGATTTTATTATCAATTTCCTCTAAACGATATTTTTTTGGAATTCGATGCTTAAAAATAACCTTTTTGTCAAACCATCTACCAATGTAAAGACTAGCTTCAGCTCCTTTGTGAATCAATTCTTCTTTATAGATCTCAGAGTTCATGTTTACTTTTCAGCCCTCCATGGAACTTCTATTTGATCCATTCTCTCTCTAGGTTTAATTATTGTTTCAGTTATTTCATGTCCTCCTTCGGAAAGGTATCTTAAAATTCCTGTCCATGCAATCATTGCTCCGTTATCTCCTGCATATTTTAACGGAACTACTTCAAATCGAGCATCATGCTCATCGCATATGTATTGAATCATTTGTTGTAATCTTTTATTTGCTGCTACTCCACCGGTAAGTAAAACTTCTTTTTTCTCTATATGGGCAAGAGCTCGTTCAGTTACTTCAGTTAACATAGCAAAAGCAGTTTCTTGGAGTGAATTTGCAACATCATTTAAATTATATTTGTTATTAAAATCTGGAGATTCTAATAGTCGTTTAGCAGCTGTATAGAGCCCTGAAAATGATAAATCCATTCCTTTAACAATATAAGGTAATTGAAGATATTTTTTTGATTTTAATGCTAATCTTTCGATCTTTGGTCCTCCAGGATGACTTAATCCAGCATCTCGAGCAAAAGAATCAATCATATTGCCGACAGCTAAATCGAGAGTTTCTCCAAAAATCTGATATCTGTTTGATTCATAAGCACTAATAATAGTATTACCCCCAGAAACATATAAAGTTAAGGGATCTTCAATCTTACACATTAGACGTCCGATCTCTACATGTGCTATGCAATGATTCACACCTACAAGAGGGACTTTTAAAATCTGACTTAACATCCGGGCAACTAAAGCCCCTATTTTTAAGACAGGGGCTAAACCAGGACTTTGACTGAAGGCAACTAGATTAATGTCTTTTATTGATAAATTTGCTTCTAAAAGTGCTTTATCAATTATTTTTGCAAAATTATTTAGGTGATGCTCTCGTACTAAAGCAGGATGGAGCCCACCTTTTTCAGGTATGAAAGTATCATTTATTAAGGTGTGTACTTCTCCTTTAAAGTCAACTATACCTACGCCCCAAGTGTGTGCCGTACTTTCAATACCTAAACAGAATTTTTTCATTAATTCCGCCAAAATTTAATTTACTATTAAAAACCTTAAAATCCTTAAATTGATAAAGAAATGTTTAAAAAAGATTTCAACCAAGAGTTAAAGTATTTTTAATTTTGAGCCTAATTTAGCTCTCTAAAGATTTTACGCGTTTTCGAGGAGCCCTTCTAGCAGCCTTTCCTTTAGCAGCACCCTTTCTTTTAAATACGGCGTAACCACATTTCCCACAACTCCATCGGTCATAATGGTTTGCTAGAAAATAACTGGGTCCACATTTAGGACATGACCTATGAGTCCTTACTAACTTGTCCCCTTCGAGTTTATAATATTTTGATGCGTCCATTTCTAATATTAAATTATTTTAATTATTTAAATAAATGTTTGTAAGGTTCTTTTCTCCTTTTTAACTGATAAATTTCGATTCGCTTTTCTTTCTCAAGATTGCGGACTTTGATGTGAAATGGTTCAAAAAATTGAAGTTCCTTAGCATTATCATAGATATATACTTTTCCTATAGAATAAGATGCTCCAAAATGAGTTTTGAGTTTTTTAACAATAGTTAATTTCTCATCAGAACCTTGTAATGCTGCGATTTTCTTTTTTATGCCCAATCGATTTGGAGTACTAGCCCCAAAATGATCAACTCTAAATGTTAACTCTATTCTATCGATTAATGGGTTTTTCTTTTCTTCAATAATTTCAATTTCAAAAGACATTTTGAACCTTTTTTTCTTGTTTTGCTTAAATCCTATAAGCTATAATAAGATCCTATATGATTTATAGAAATCAAAAGAATAGATAGAAAATAAAATTTTGCTTTTTAGAAATATAAATCCTTTAATCAATGCTAAGAGATTAATAAAAGGATTCAAAATTTTTCCATTATTGCTATAACTTTCCTTACTTTTTCTTGTATATTATTATCAATATTCACAATCACAATTCCTTCTGGAATTACAAATTTAGAATCTGTTATTGGTGGTTGGCCATAAAACGCAAAATTACCTACTTGTTCTTCTATAGGAAGTTCTAAAATAAGAGGAAGAATGAGTAAATCCTCTTCTCCTTCAGTTATCTTAATTAAGGTTTTCTTACCAGAATTAATAACTTTCCTGAATAGCTCCCAACAATCTTTATGAATTGTACCAACAGGGTTTTGAAATTCAATAACATCTTCAAAAAAGCCTTTAAAATCTATGTTGATTTGATTCCTTTGGGTTTTTTCATCAATCACACAGATTTTAATAAAGGATTTCAAAAAAAAATTAGAGAAGAAATCTTTTGCAACTATATCTCCAACAATGTAAAAATTTAAGGTTAAATTTGATTTTAAATAATCTCTGAAGATATTTTCTACTTGAATAATTGTCTCTTCCCGAGTGCCAGCAATTAAAATATCAAGTGGTTCTGCAAATGAATGTCTTTTCTCTTGAGGAATCCTTAAATTGTAATCCATCGATATCAAGTATTTTAAGAATAATAAATATAAAAAATGTTATAATAATTAGTTAGAAAAAGCTCAATAAAATATATTACCCTACTTGAATTTCGGGTTTATGTCTTTTAAATTAATCAATTTAACGGACTCTTAAAGCGTACTTGCCAGGAAAATGGATTTTAAGATATTCCGCGAACTTAGATTCTTTTGGTTTAATAATTATGACCTCTCCTGTGAAATCCTCACTCAAAGTATGTGTTTTACATTTAGGACATATAGTTTCGTTTTTCGTTATTAAATGGCAATTTTTGCATGCTTTTTCTTTCACTTAATCACCTGAAGTCTTTATACTTTATTTAATCTGAAGCGCCTTCTTCTTCTTCACTTACTTTTGTTTCTTCTGTCTGCTTTTTAGAATATTCTTCTTCAATATCATTTTCTATCCAAACTTCCTTTCCTAGAAATTTTTGCCTCATTGTCAAGCCAAGTTTTCCGCTTCTTCCAGTACCTAAGGATACAGCAATTATTTTAGCTCTCACTTGATCATTTACTTCAAGGATTTTTCCAGTTTCTTTACCAATAAATCGGTTTCCAACTTGTTCATAAGAAATATAATCATCACAGATCTGAGATACATGAACTAATCCATCCAATGGCCCTAGTCGTATGAAAGAACCAAAATCAACAATTTCTACTACAGTTCCCTCAACAACTTCTGAGACTGTTGGTCTAAACGTAAGGATTCTAAATTCTACCTCATGGAACGTGTTAGCGTTACCCGGTATTATTATTCCTTTTCCTACAGTAAGAACATCAACAACAGCTATAATGAATCCGTAGTCGCGAGTAATAATACCCTCATAATCTTCACTTAAGATTATTCGTGCACTCAAAGTTTTTTCTTGACCAAAAAGAAAAGGTGGTATTTCAATTTTCCCGCCAATAGTAAAAAGTTTAAACATATGAATATACCCGTTAAATAAATGAAGTTTAACGAAGTCTTGAATTTTAGAATGAATTAAAAAATTAATAGTTT
>JAHLWJ010000043.1 GCA_019057975.1 Promethearchaeota archaeon
TTCAATATTTTCTACTAACAAATCCCAATCTCCATCTAATATTACAGAAGAATTACTTGAAATATCAGTTTTTAGTTTAACTAATATCTTTTTCGGATTAACCCATAAAATCTTATTTAATTCTATTTCTGAAGAGCCAAATTCTAATTTATTTCTCGATTTAAAAAAAGTTTTTTTCAATTGAAACTTAGTTTTATGGAGTAAGCCCCATCCGATAACTAAAGTTTTACCACATGTAGGATAATGTTCATAGAAATCAAATATAAGTGCTCGAAGCCTTTTTATAAATTTCTTTACATTCATGATATTATAATAAGATAAAAAGAAAAATTAGATAAATTTTTTGTGGGATAAAATTAGTTATGCTACTTATCTTTAAGAACATAATTTGTATATTTTTATTTCATTGTCACTTTTTCCAATAAATGTTGCTGCCTTAAAATAAGAATGCTCTTTAATAAAATTGATAGTTTTCTCGGGATTAAAGTTCTGATTATTAATTTTTTCTAAAGAGATTCCAGATTCAGAGAAACCAACAAATAATTCTTTTACTTTAATGTTATTAATAAGTTTCATAAATTTCTTAAAATTTTCATCTCTTTCATCATTTAATTGAGACAAGTTTAAATTTACCGCAATATCAAAAATTAAATCTTTGTCTACGCTATTATTGAGAAATTCCTTTGAAATTATTGTGAACTCCTTATTTTCTATCTTTTTAATTTTTTTTAAGAAATAATCGGTTCTCTGATCCTCTTCTATTGCAGAGCATATAAATCCAAAATCTTCAAATTTATGACAAAAAATACCCAAATTTGGGCTTATATCTAGAAAAGTTCCTTGAGTAGCAGATTTATTCTTGTTAATAATTTGAAAACAAGAATCATCATATATAGAAGGAATATCTTGAAGATCGGGATGAGTAAAACAAAAATTTAATTTTTTTTGTGGCGTTTTTTTAGAAAACTCAATTAATTCTTTTCGGAATTCTAACCATTTCTTATGTCTAATTAACACAACAACAGGTACTTCTGGAACATCGAGCACTTTTGCTATGGCTAATCTATGTTTTCCATTGATAAATAAAAATTGGCCATCTCGATCAATAGCAGTAGCAATCTCATCAAGTACAGGAGTCCATTTTTTTGGAATAAGCCTGTTTTTGAAAGAATAGAGCTCCTGCTGAGATTTATAGCCATATTTTTTGATTGTTTTATATAATTGTTCTGTTGAAGCGAACCATTTATCTCTAGTTTTTTCATTTTTAAATGTCCATGTTTTCTTTCCATTTTTGAGTTTATCTGGAAGGATATGATAAAGTTCAGTTTCATCCCATCTCTTTCCTTCTATAATTACGCTTTTTATCGTTTGATAACTGATTAATTCCTCATATTTTTTCTTTGTTAAATCCCAATCTCCATCTAATATGCGCATAGAAGTACTCCATTTAAAAAATGATCTATTTCTTAAATGAAATTGAAATCGTTGAGGACTAACAAGATAAATTTTATTTAAATCTAATTTTCCATATTTAAATCGGTATCTATACTGTAAACATCTGGTAGATAAAATTAACTTTATATGGAAAAGCGTTCTACCCCCAATTAAAACAGGTCTTCCAATTAGGGGGTGATTTTCATTTAATCTAATAATAAATTGGCTAAGATTAAATTTTTTATCAAAACTCATAATTGTTTTTTCAAAGTAGTAAATTCTTATAAGGTATTAACATCCCTTAATTTATCTCTTACCTTTTTCTCTGATTCATATACTTGTTTAATGCCATTACCTTTCCAAGTTTCTAATTTTTTCAAATCACGAATTAGGCGTCGTAATCCAGAATATTCTAAACTTGCAGCTTGATCAGAGCCCCACATTGCGCGATCCAACGTAATATGACGTTCTATTACTTTTGCACCAAGATTGCCTGCTATTAATGAAGCCGCTATTCCAAGTTCATGACCACTATAACCAATAATGTATTTTGGGTACTTTTCTTTCAAGGTATTAATATAATTTAAATTTAATTCTTTATCGTTTGAAGGATAACTTGAATTGCAATGGAGTAAGATCAAATCATTACCTTTTAAAATATTAATCGCTTTTTTTATTTCTTCTTCAGAACTCATTCCTAAAGACAAAAAAATGGGTTTATTTAAATGAACAATTTTTTCAAGCAATTTTTTATCTGTTAATTTTGCTGAAGCTATTTTATAACAGGGAACATCAAATTTTTCTAAAAATTCAACACTTGGAATGTCCCATGGAGACGCAAACCATATGATTTCTTTTTCTTTGCAATAATTATCAATTTCTTTATATTCTTCGTATCCAAATTCTATCTTCTTTTTATATTCAATATAAGGTATGTCTCCCCATGGTGTCTCATATATCTGATTTTTTTTAAGTTCTGGAACACATATATCTGGAGTTCTTTTTTGAAACTTAACCGCGTCCGCATTACACAAATTGGCTAGATCAATTAATTTTTTGGCAGTTTCAATTGAACCTATATGATTAATACCAAGTTCAGCAATAAAAAATATGGGCGCTTTCTCAGATATAACTTTATTCTTGATTTTTATTTCTTTCATAATGGTTAAAAAAAGATATATGTATTAGAAAATTAAGCAATCTTGATTTCTATTAAATGATTATTAATAAATATATCTTACAATTATCTTTTTCAATTAAATTTTTTTAATTACTTAAAATACTTATTTAAATTAATTTAATTACTATTAATTATAGATTCTATCTTTTCATTAAAATCTAAAGATAACTTAGGTAAAAAATATGAGAATTATATCAGTTATTCCTGCCAGAGGGGGAAGTAAAGGGATTTTAAGAAAAAATTTAACACTCCTTTATAATAAACCTCTAATTGCCTATTCTATCGAACAATCTTTAAAATCAAGATTAATCGATGACACATTTGTATCCACTGAAGATGATGAAATTAAAATTATATCAATGAAGTATGGCGCTAAAGTTATTACTCGCCCTTCAGAATTAGCCACAGATACTTCTTCCACAGAGTCAGTTCTACTACATGCTTCCAAAGTTTTAAACAACGATTTTAATTATATGGTTTTATTGCAACCAACATCTCCAATTAGATATCCAAAGCAAATAGATGAGGCTATCGAAATTATTCAAAAAGAAAACACAGACTCTTTGTTAAGCGTTTATAAGAACCAATCTTTTTTGTGGGATAGGAGGGGTCTTTCACTTACTTATGATTTTAAAAATAGGCCAAGAAGACAAGATAAAGAATGGGAATTTGTAGAAAATGGCTCAATTTATATAAGTAAAAAGGAAACGCTTTTGAATGATCGTAATCGCTTAGGAGGAAATATTTCTTTTTATGAAATGCCCAAATGGATGTCCTTTGAAGTTGATACCCCCTTTGATTTTGATTTAATCAAATTTCTAATAAAGCAAAAAAGATTCCTTACTTTTAAAAGTTTTATTGAAAGGTTAAAATTGATTATTTTTGATGTGGACGGTGTATTTACCGATGGTTCAGTATACTTAAACAAAAGAGGGGATGAGTT
Organism: Promethearchaeota archaeon; assembly: GCA_019057975.1. The sequence goes on from JAHLWJ010000043.1 coordinate 3,558, forward strand.
ATTGAAATTTTCAAGAATCGATGGAAAAGGTATTGAATTACTAAGAAATTTCGGATTAAAAACTGCTGTTATAACTTCAGAAGATTCTGAAATAATAAAATTAAGAATGGATAAATTGAAGATTGATGATATTTTTATTGGCATAAAAGATAAAATCAAAATTTATACACAACTGAAAGAGAAATACTCTTTACAAGATCAAGAAATTTGCTATTTAGGGGACGATATCCAAGATCTTGATATTATTAGAAAGGTAGGATTTTCGTCTTGTCCTAACAACGCTCAACAAATAATAAAAGATAGTGCTATTTATAGTTCTCCTTTTTATGGCGGTCATGGATTTGTAAGGGATGTATGTAATCTTATTATCGAAAATATTTAAATTACAAATCATTTGCTATTAGTTCTATGAATTACTAGCAGAATATACTGTTAAATTACCGTATTCATAAAGTGTATTACTGTAAAACATTGGAACAAGTTCGGAATAAATGTCAATTAATTCTTCGGCTATAAGTTTAAATTCCGTATCCTCTTTTGAGAGAATTAAGAAATTTATGTTTTTTTCCTCTAAATAATCAAAAATTTTTAAATAATCTAAAAAACAGCGTTCGATATTAAAATCTGGATTCCAAATAAAGTTTAATGCCCTTAATTTAAGTGAGTAGTTAAATTGATTTATATCAGTAGCTAGCGTTAATACTCCAATATTGGAAACATTATTTATAAAATTTAATCCACCAAACATCGACTGATTTATCGTCACTTTCCAGTTATATTGGTTTAAACCATAGTAATTTGAATCTGTGCATTCGAAATAAAATTTCAAATGATACCACAGATTATTATTGATCGTGGAAACCTCTTTAAAACTTGTTCCATTAAAGTAATAAAAACCTCCATTTCTCACTACAAAAGAAATACCAATGTCATTCTGTGAAGAAGATAAATTTATCCAAAAATCATTTGTCTCATTGGATGTCTCTAGAAAAAGTTCAAATGACCCTTTATTCTGACTTTGATAAAATTTGATCTCAATTTCAGAATTTCCACCTGGATTTTGATCGTCTAACTCTAAAAAATATCGATTGTCAAGTAATTCGTCAACCAGTCTAATGCTACAATTATCTTGAGTAAGCGAAGTTATCTCTGGACATTCCCAATAGTTTAGAGCGTTCTCCATTTCATAATGTAAGCGAAAAGTATTTCGCCGGGTAATGTCTTTAATACGGTAATACAATATATCTTTATCACATAGAAATTTAGAATCTCTGGATGTATTTTCAGTGATCCAATTAATCACATTAGCTTCCTCATCGTTTAAAATACTATCATAAGAATATAATTCGACACCTGCGATAATGGTGTTAGAAAATGAAAAAAATACCAATGATGACCCTAAAATAAGAATTGGTAATGATTTTGGGACTCTCAATGGTTTATTGTTATATCGAGAGGTATATAATTTGATTAATTTTATCAATCCAATCGAACAAAGGATGGAAACCGGAATAATAGTAAAATTCCATATTCTATTAAACCAATATCTCATCAGATAAAAGTCTCGGTAAGGGATATCGTAAAAGTTTACAAACGAATATTTAACATAATTATACAACGTAAAACTAAAGGAAACTCCAACTAACACTAAAAACCAACAAATCAAAACATAAAATAATCTTTTGCTTTCCTTATAACAATAATACATCAGAAAAATTCCCAAAATTCCTATGAAACCTAAATAATAAAAGAAAGTATGAAGGATAAATGTAAAATTAGTTAATCCTCTGATTGTTCTTATTAAATTAAGTATGATTTCTAAAGTTAGAAAACTCAGAAAGACGATTGAAAGGACTATGAAATTAAACCTTGCATTATCTTTAGATTTTTTTCGCTTTTTTGCTTTGTTACTAAGGTGTCTTATTTTAGTTCTAAAAAGTATGAAATTAATTGATAGAAATCCGATTAAGATAGAATAAATTATAGATGAATTAATTATCAAATTAGTTTCAAACTCTAAAACTGATAAATACATAGATTCATTTAAGAAACTGAAGAACTGGCGAACTATTGTCCAACTGAAAATCTTATTTCCTGCTATATCAAAAAATAGAAAGAAAATTATCAAAGAAGTAAAAAAAGTTAAATATTTCTTAAAAAATTCCTTCTCTCGAACATTAAAGATAAAAAGAATGAAAATCAAAATTAATGCTGGTATTACTGGGAGATAATACACCATCAAACTTTGCATTAATAAAAAAGATGATAGGATAAGTAATGGTAAGTCTTCTCTTTTCTGATTTATTAAAACTAATTTATTTTTGTTTTTTTTGACTGTAATTAAAAAAAGAGATAAGGACATTGTATAGAGAACGGTTGAGAAACTTTTATACCGAAATGTTAAAATAGCATCGTAAGCGAAAGGGGGAATTAATAAAAATTCAATTTCCTGACTGCTGGAATATCGAATTATATAAAATAAGTAAGAATAAGATACGGCAAGAACTGTTGAAAGTATTGCATAGCTCGTCTTAAAATTAGTTAAAATCGTTCGCATTAATATATAAATAGAGGTTATGGACAAATAAATAAAGGGAAACAACATCACACTAGTATTTATTGCTGGAAGCCCGGTTAACGCACTTATACTATAAATTATATAGCTCCAATATGTTGAATACATATAAAATATGTCTCTTAACTGCGTATCTGGATGTCCTACAAAATCTGAAAAATTCAATAATCTGTAATTGTCTGAATCATAAAGATATTTTGCTTTCAGGTGAAAATCCATAGTGATTATGATTATGCTGACTGCGATAAATAAAATAAAAAGGGTGCCTTTGGTAAGATTTTTAGTTCCTTTGTTTGTGCGAAAAATCTTTTCCTTTCTCTGTTTTAGCAGAATGAGGCTCAATAAAAACAAAGCAAGTATGCTTAAAAAGAGGGCTAAAGAAAAATAATCCCTTTCTAATCCAATTTTATCAAAGATTAAAGCAAGACTTCCTAAAGATCCAAATGATATAATTGGATAAAAAGTCAATTTAATTAAGATTGGATCGACATTAAACCTTCTTGAAAGTGAATTATTAGGAAAAAATATTGTGAAAATTGATGATCCAATTATATAACTACCCCCTATTACAAAAACGATCGATCTAAAAAAGTTAAGACTAGAAACTCGGTTCCATTCTATAATCATTTCAGCATTTTGGACAGGTGGGATAAAAAACGTAAAAATCATTAAGATAATGATTAATATACTTATGGAATTTTCATTTAAAGCCTTAAAATTAAGGGAAATCTTATGATCGTCAAAACTGTTAATATTTATTAAGAAATAGAAAATTCCTATAATAATAAGGGCGAACCCAACCATAGTTAAAATTGGAAGTTCATAAAGATGCTGTGAAAGTATACTCTCCGCAAGAAAAAGAAAATAAATGAGAAGGAAAATAAATATAAATATTGGGATAAAAATTTTTTTTAAGACTCTCAAAAAACTTCTCAAGCTTTTTTTTTAAATAATCATAATTCAAGATTAATACATAAAGTTGATCTTCTTATCCATCTGAAAATTTAGATGGAGGTTTAATGAAATTTCTTTTCATTTTTAAGTTTATTATAGTGATCAATATCCCTATATTTGAAGACCTGTGCCGGGTGGCCTCCAGCAATTGCGTATTTAGGAATATCTTGAGTGACAACACTTCCAGCTTGAATAATAGCTCCCTCACCAATAGTAACTCCTCCTGTGATAATAACTCTTGATCCTACCCATACATTATCTTCGATTGTAATATCTTTATGAATGATTGTAGAATCGTATGGAATTGCTGTTCCATTGTTATAGTTATGAAAAGAAGTAATAAATAGAATCTCCACCCCAGAATGAAAGTTATCTCCAATAGTAACTTTACCTGATCCTCTAATTACCATTCCATTGAAGCTACAATTTTCTCCAAGATGAGTATTAGATGACAGGGTTGTATTGGAGTGTGCTTTAATATGGGGGACGCTTTTATAACTTGCAATAAGTCTTAAATTTTTTCTCAAAGCATATGATGGGTCAAGCTCGGTTAGATATTTATAAATTAATTTAAATATTTCTTTTCTTAGCCTAAATGTCATTATATCAAGCCGAGTATTATATTAATAAATTGATCTAACATAGCAAGAATATTAAACTTATTGGGTCTGTAGATAAAATCTAACATAATAAAAGCGTTTTGTATATCGATAAGCTCAAATTAGCGTCATTTCAGAAGTTCCATTACTTACTCCCATAACGGATTCTTTTTGGTTCATTTTAAAAATCTTTGAATAAACCGGTAGATGATTTCTGTAGCAGTATCCGTTTTATTGTAATACGAATATTTCTCTGAAAGTAATGTAATTTTGTTAAGATATTTTTGATAGAACTCCTTATTATTTACCAATTTTTCAACTACATCCGGTAAGTCATTCTTATTTTGGATGGTGATCAAATCTTTTTCTTCTAAAAATAAGTATTTACTTGTGTGAATATAATCAATGTTAATATAATCAAGAACCACGACAGGAATTCCAATAATAAATGCTTCTAAAATGGTAGTAGATTTTCTTGAAAGAAGTAAATCACAGGATTTTATTAATCTCAAAATGTCATAGTCTTTGATAATAATGGGATTGACATTTAATTTTTTTAAAACCTTTTTGTGGATAAGTCCATCTTCTCTTGGATGGAGCTTAATAATCAGATTCTTAATCAAATTCAATTTTTTCAATGATTTTACTATCACTGATATAATTTTTTCATTTGAACTATCGCTTACGGGGTTAGTAGTTAGAAGTATTGTGAAATCGTTTTGACTAAATACGTACTTTCGGTTAGTAAACATGTCTTCTACAAAATCGAAGGGCTCTATTTTGCTTTTATAAAAATGTTCATAACGAGGTCTTCCTGTTACTTGTATTTTACTTGTAGGTACTCCTAATTCAATGTAGTAATCTTTTTCTTTTTGTCCAGAAGCAGCGTAATTTAAAATGTCAAATGTAGTAGTAAGCTCATCAAAGATAGGAATTGACGCATGAGGGATAAATAAAATTGGTATTTTATGTTTTTTAGCATAACCTATATAAGTTCTACCTTCAAAACCTAAATCGTCAGCTATGACGATTAAAGATGGAGTGAAGAATTTTGTAATAGCATTAAAATTGGATTGTATGCTATATATTTTACAAATCCATTGATAGAATTCTAAGTTGTAAAATAACATGCCAAGAAATTCAGGATAAAGAAACTTACAATTTAATCCTTTAAATATTGTATTTTTACTTGATTTCCATAAATTTCTTAGGTGGATTATATATTTTACAAAGTTACTAAACCTATTAACAGAAAGATTGTAACTATCGTTATAAAAAATAGAATTATAGCTTTCCGTTTTTTTAATATAATTGTAAAAACCTTCTAAACTCTGATATTGATTTTTTGTGTTGGCAACAAATAAAATATTTTTAAAGCTTGGCTGTATTAAATTTCTTTTAACTGAAAGCTTTTTTTGGAGAGGGGATGACTTTAATGACCTTTGTAAAAAGCTATAAATTGTTTTTATGAAAAACCAATTTGAATAAGATAAGATTCTTTTGATAATAGGATCATGATAAAATTCTATCTTTTCCAATTTAATTTTTAAATCTTTAAATTTTAATGGTAGATTTGGATTATAATTGAAAAAGATTACTTTATCGTAAGTTTCCCTATTTAAAATGTAATTCAGAAACTCTATTTCCCCAAAAACTCTATTCAAGAATCTAGCTAGATACCTTTCGACTAAATTACCCAAAAAAACTCCATTTATATGAAATAAACCAGTATCTTCCAAATTAGTTAAAAATTGTTCTTTTAATATCTTGGTTTTGCGGACAAGATTTTTCTTCAGAATTATATATTGTTCTCTTTCTATTTCAGATCTTAGTTCGGGGAGATATCCGATTTTAACATTTTTAATCATCGAATTATTTTTGTAAGATGATGTGATAACATTAATCTCTATATCATTGTCATTTTCTATTTTTAAAGTTTTAATGAATCGATTTAATCTTAAATTATTGTAATTTGCTAACCGATTGTATAAAGTAAGAGAGAATGTTTTATAGATATTATTCAAATAAAAATCTAGGATTAATACTTTCATTTAGGGAGGGTTATTGAATATTTTTAAAATTAATAAATATTATAATCATTTAATTTTTTTGTAGTTGATAATCTTTTTGAAAAGTTATTGTGAAGCATTAGAATTTTTTAAAAGAATAAAAAATAAATGAAATTTTTTTTTTTGTTTAAATCAATTGTAAAAATAGTTCCTCAAGGGAAAAATCTTGCTCTTTAATTTTGGATATTTTATGATTCTTAAGTGTTAATAATAAATCATTATAATTATCTCGCCTTTTGATAGAGATTACAATCCCCTTTTTCTCCTCTTTGTATTCCTTGACATAATCACAAGTGTCTAAGTCTTTTATTAATTTTGCTTTATCTCCTAAAATTTCTACTTTTATCTTAATATCACTTCGCATTAAGCTCTGTATTTCACTTTGAGTACCAATTTTTATGATTTTACCATTATTTAAAAAAGCTATACGATCACATAGTTTTTCAATAACACTCATATCATGACTTGTTAAAAATATCGTTTTTGTGGTATTTTTTATTTTCTTAACAATAAAATCTACTGATTTTACATCTAAACCTAGCGTAGGTTCATCTAGAAATAAAATATCACGCTCTAAGATCAGTGTTCTCATTAGTGCTAGCTTCATTTTCATACCGCTCGAAAATTTTTCAACATATTGATTAAGCCATCCCTCTAATTCAAATTCTTTAGCAATTTCAATAATTTTTTGCTTATAATTTGGTACATTATAGATCTTACAGAAGAATTTTAAATTATCATATGCTGTTATTCTATAATATAACATATTGCTTTCGAGCATTAGAGAAACTTTCGCTTTTGCTCTTAAAGGCTTTTTGAGAATATTATACCCATCGATAATCGCATAACCACTCGTAGGTTGAAGTAATGTTGTTAAAATCTGTATCAATGTAGTTTTACCAGCACCATTTGGTCCTAGCAATCCAAATATTTCACCTTCCTTAATAGAAATGTTGATTCGGTCTAACGCTTTTATTTGTTTCCCTCCACCCTTAAGCTTATAGATTTTTGTAAGGTCTTTTGTTTCAATAATGTTCCTTATGGTCATATCTTTAATATCCTACAATTCCATATTTTTTATAAATAAAATTAAAACTATAAACACCAATCACAGGAGTTACAACAGAAGTAAATAGTAAAAAACAAAAATGAGCAGGATGAGCAACAATCGTCAACAATATGTTGCCTTCCAACCAAGTTAGTCTTAGAATGTCAAAAATATAATAAAGTGGATTTAAATCAATAATATTTTGTATAAAATCGGGGAAAATTTCGTATGGATATGTTATACAACTTAACCAGAAAACTATATTAAATGCAAACAAAAATGGTTTCCAAAGATTTTCTTTTGAAATCGCAAAAACTCCAAATAATAGTCCTATACCACTAAAAATTAAAGCTATTAAAAAATAAATAACGATTACACTTAAAATTGTTATAAGGTTAATAGGTATAATAATTATTGTAATTACAAACAATGCGATGAAAGGGATTGATATTAATACAAATCGAGAAATAAATATACCTAATAGCAAATTAAACCTATTAAACGGACCAATTATCAATGCAGGTAGAGTTCTCCAATATTTTTCAAAGCGAAGCTGTATAGGATATTCACTTACAATCCCCCGAATTAAGTATATTTGATAAGCTATAAATTGATATAGTATTAAATTTTCTGAGGGAAAAAAACTATTCATAACAATTAAGGGCATGGCAATAGTAATAAATGGAGTGAACATTCCAATTATTATATTTGCTTTAAATCTAATACTGAGTTTAAAATTTTTTTCCGTTAGTGCGATAATTTGTCGCAGATTATTTTTTATAGTTTTACGGGCGATCATGAATATTGTGTGATATTTTTTAATGAAAATTGGGGAGTTCTAATAAATAGATAATACCTACTTTTCAGACAAATGATTTTAACTAATTTTTACTTATAGTAGCTAAATAATCAAGTGTATTTCAATTTTGATATTAATTAAGATTAAGTGATTTAGGTTCTAGTTGCATGTTCTAAAAGATAGATAGGTCAAACAACATCGGTTCATGCAAATCTCTCTTTAAAAATTCATATAGGAAATCTTTAATTTTATCAATTAATTTAAGGTAACGATATAAAGAATTGTTCTCAATAAAAATGTATAAACGCTGGCTTGGAGATTTATACCTTGTCTAATAATCAAGAAAAAAGGTTAAAAGTTTTACACTTACTTAGTACTTCTCTGCCTAAATTATCAGGTTACGCTATTCGTAGCCACAGCATTCTCAAATCTCAAAAAAATAGATTCATTCCATGCGCATTAACAGCACCAAACAATTTTCATTTTAATATGATTGATGTTATTGATGGGATTAGATATTATCGTTATCCTTTTAATCCAGGATTTAAATTATTTGTTGAACCGAAGTTTTCTAAACAATTGAGAATTACTAAATTATACGATTATTTTTACCATTCATTATTTAGAAAACCTGCAAAGTTCCTGAGAACGGTTGTAAACCATTTGGATGTTAATGTAATTCATGGTCATTCCACAGAAAGATTTGCCAATTATGGAGAAATTGTAGCAAAAGAAAAAAATATTCCTTTCATTTATGAAGTAAGAGGTTTTTTAGAAGATACACACGTAGGATTAGGAACAATTCAATACGCATCTCGTGAGTATAATAGAAGAAGAGAAAAAGAGACCACATTAATGCGAAAAGCGAACATTGTTATAACTTTGGGAGAGGCAATGCGAAACGATATAATTAAAAGAGGTATTGATAAGAGAAAGATTAAAGTTGTCCCTAACGGCGTAAATACTGAAATTTTGAAACCAAAATCAGTCAATATGGAATTAAAAAGGGATATTGGTTTAGACCAAAAAAAAATTGTTGGTTACATCGGTTCTGTCCGCAAAATTGAGGGGATTGAATATCTCCTAAACGCAGTAAGTTTAATTAAAAAGACGGAGGAAAATATCTTTCTCTTAATTGTCGGACCTTATAATCCGATTTATTATAAAGAATTAAAACGCTTTATAGTAAAATTAGGAATAACTAATAATGTAAAATTTACAGGACCTATACCAAATTCACATATTAGGGAATATTATTCAATAATCGATATAATCGTAATTCCAAGAAAAAACCTTCGTGTGAATCGATTGGTAACGCCACTTAAACCTCTCGAAGCTATGGCAATGGAAAGAGTGTTATTGACTAGTGATCTCCCTGCCCTTAAGGAAATGGTTAAACCTAAAATCTCTGGAGAATTATTTGAAGCCGAGAACCCGTACGATTTAGCAGATAAAATTCTTAAATACCTAAATGATTCTCAAGTTCGAGAACAATTAGGGAAAAGAGCAAGAGAATATGTAGTAAAAAATTACGACTGGAATCTAATTGGTAATAAGTATACATTGTTATACAATAAATTACTTAGGGATTAATTTATAATAAACTAATAAAGAAACAGAATAAAATCTAAAAAAAAAACCAAAAATTTAGAACTTATGAATATCAAGGATCTCTATAATAACCTATACCGTTCAATCAAGAGATTTAAACCAATTATACAGATGTATACACCTAGATTAAATGTTTTTATAACATGTTTTTATATAGTCTAAATTCTTATGAGTATACAATTTTTCACTTTAATGGTTTAATCAATTTTTACTATCGTAAGGAATAATAAATTTAAACTATTATATACCAATTATGTTAGATATTTAGTTAAAAAGCTTGTATAAGAAGTATTTATAATATCTTTCAAGAATATTGAATAAATGTGAAAAAAAATCAAATCAGTATAAAAAAAACCCCTTGAAGAAACAATGCTGAACATCGGTGTACCCATTATTGAATTCATTTTTAGTTTTTTTACTTCAAATTGCTTAATACTAGCTTTATTCCTAATAATCATGGCTTATCATTTATTTATGCATCTAATTAGGGATAGAAATTATCTGAAAAATTTAAAAAGATTTAAGGACGTTAATGTTGATTCAATAAGTCAATTAAAAGAAATTCTGCCAATCAGCATTATCGTCCCAGCATGGAAAGAGGATGAAAATTTTAAACTATGTTTAAATTCAATCGATCAATTAAATTATCCCCAATTAAAAATCATAGTAAATGCAGGGGGATCTAAAGAAACTATAGATATTGCAAATTCCTTCGTGGAAAAAGAGAGATTTAAAGTGATATATCAAAAAGGAGGAGAAGGAAAAATAAAAGCGATAAATGATGGTTTAAAATTTGTCTCTGATGGAATTATTTGTTTATTAGATGCTGATATTATAATTAATGATAAAAATTTATTGGAAATGATTTATCCTTTGATTAATGGTAAAGAAGAGATTGTTATGGCACCATTATTCCCACACATATCCATTCTCAATAAGGGTTTTGCAAAATATGCATATATCAATAGGGATAAGAGATTTAGACAGAAATTAACAAGATACACCTTTGGAGTGGCTTCAAATGCATGTATGAAACACGATGTAATCAAAAAAATAGGAAAGTTTACAGAAAAAAGATTAGCTGATGATGGAATATCAACTGGTATAGATCTGTCTTTAAAGGGAATTAAAACGTACCTATTATTGGGTAAAAATATTCAATCTTTAACATATCCAACTAGTATTAATAAATTCCTTCATCAAAATCTTCGATGGATTGAAAATTCTCTCTATTATTCGATTAAAAATAGAAAATTTCAAATAATTAAATTTGTAGGTTTAACCATTTTATCACTTTTTATCTTGATTTTTCCATTTTTCTTATTTTTTAATATTTCTATATTTCTAATTGGAGAATTACTTTTTTTTAGCATGTATTTGAAAAGAATTAGAAAAATAATATTTTTTAAACTAGTAAATAGGGATGTTTTGATTAAATTTAAGTTCAAATTTTGTATAAAACTTATTTTTTTTACCTATCTTGATGTGTTAGTGAATATAATTGCTGCTTTTGAGATTTTATTTTATAGAAAAGCATATAAAAGAAGAAAAAATCTAATACCATAATACAAATATTAAACCTTTTATTATTTAGGACAGCAAATTAATATATGTAAATTTAGTTGATAAAAATTGTAAAAGAATTTCAAGATCTTATTCAAAAATTATAAATCATAAATAATGTTATATGGATTAATTAATATTCGCAAGTTATAACATGACAATCAAACAGATTTTAACCGAAATAAAAAAAGTGCTATCCTATTCAAAAGCAAGACATTCTATAGCATTTGACGATGACATATACTACGAAATCTCGGGTTTCAGAGCAAAATTTGTAAATTTTGTTAATCTCCTCTACAAATTAATTAATTTAAAAACTAATAAGATACAAATTGGGGAACGAATCGTAGAGATACCATTTTTATATAAAAATCTTGATTATGATAAAAATAATAAAATTTTAGATTTAGGATGTGTAGGAAGTAAGATTTCTTTGCAACTTGCCTCATTAGGGTTCAATGTTGTAGGAATCGATTTTAGACCTTTTATATTTAAACATAAAAACTTAGAATTCATTCAAGGAAATTTTTTTGAAATAAACTTACCCGCTGAATCATTTGATTGTGTAATCTGTATTAGTACGATAGAACATATTGGTTTACTAGCTTATAATCTTAAACCATTTGACCAAGGTGATAAAAAGGCGATAGAAAAGATTTATACTCTTCTAAAAAAAGGAGGTAAACTAATTTTAACGGTACCTTATGGAAAAGCAATAATAAATCAGTTTGAAAGAAATTATGATCAAAAATCATTAAACCAATTAATTAAAATGTTTAAAATAGATGAATTTGAGATATATGAAAAAAGTAAAAGTGGTTGGATTTTATCTACCGATTCTTCAAATAAATCTGAAAAAGTCGCTTGTGTTGTGTGTGTTAAGTCATAACATATAATATTAAATATAATCAATAAACGATAAAAAACTCCTATTGTTTTCGAGTCAACTAATATTATGAAAATTGCTTTAATTTCTTTCGAATTCTATCCCTCAATAGGAGGCGTTTCAAGACATTTGACTAGTTTTTGTAAAGCATTTCATAGAACAGATCATCAATTATATGTTTTCAATCAAGGTTATAAAGGAAAAAATATCTTTGACACCTTAGAGAGAAAAAATTATTCCTTTAAAGATATCGTATTCTATTTTAAAAAGAAGCAATTTTTATACTTTCTATTTTTATCAATAAGGAAGATTTTTACAGATAAAAGAGTTTCTTTCTCTCAAAGGCTAAAAATTATTCTTTATTTCATTCTAAAACCTGAATATCTCGTGAGAACTATAAATAATTTTCAAAAAGTTTACTCTTACTTTAAAAAGTATGATTTTGATGTTATAATAGGTGGATCGTGTGGGGCAAATGTTCTAAATTTAATATACATCCTGTCAAGAGTATTTAATAAAAGAGTTATTACGTGGGCTCATGGGAATGATTTTTTAATTCGCAGTTATTTCTCACTTAAGACCAATTTCTTACAAAATTTAGATAAGATAATCATTAGTAATTATCAGATCAAATACTTAATAAAACAAATCCATCAATTAGACGATTCTCAACTTGAACTCATTTCTTATGGATTAACTTTAGAAGATTATACGGTAAATGTTCCTAAAGAAAAAATTAGAGCCGATTATAATATATCTCAAGAAACTTTCGTAATATTAAGCGTCGGGCGCCACGTACCAAGGAAAAATTTCGATATTGTAATTCAAGCAGTTAAAGAGATTAAGGAAGTAAATCCTGAATTTAAGATTAAATACTACTTGATAGGGGATGGTCCAGAAACTCCCAAATTAAAAAAATTGTCGAAGGACTTAGGTATTGAAAATCAAGTTATTTTTTTAGGTGAATGTGAAGAGCGTGAGAGAAACAAATTCTACAAATCCTCTGATGTCTTCATAATGCCTTCTGTTAAGAAAAAGGAATCGGTGGAAGGATTTGGATTAGTATTTCTTGAAGCTAATTTATTCAAAGTTCCTGTAATCGGCACTTTATCGGGGGGAATTAAAGAAGCGATAATACACGAAAAAACAGGTTTTTTAATAGAACCAGACGATAAAAATAGTTTAGTTGAAAAAATAAGCTTTCTTTATAACAATAAAGAGAAAAAGATTGAGATGGGGGAATATGGACATAAAAGAGTTATTTCAAGCTTTAATTGGGATGAAATAATACACCAGTACTTTAAATTATTCAAAGAATTGACAGATCTAAAAATAAATAATGAATGACTTCTGAATAATTAAATCTTTCCTAATTTTAAATTCTCAATCAAGCTTTTAAACATCTCTAATTCAACAGTAAAGGAATAATTTTCAAAAGCGTAGTCTTTAGCACGTTGCTGTAATTGAAGCAATTTATTTGGATTCTCTCTCCATAAATTATATAATAAATCTATCTTATTTCTTACATTCTCACTATTAAGATCATCAAGAAAGAATGCAAATTCTTTATTGCGTAAAACTTCTATAGATCCATATGTTTTCGTACAAATTATTAATAGTTTCGCCGCTAATGCTTCAATTAACACTCTGCCAAAAGGTTCTCTTCGAGAAGTAAAGAGAAATATATCACTTCTTTTATAGTATTCATGTACAATATCAGTGTTAACATAACCGTGATAACTTACATACTCTGGATACTCTACTTCTAGTTCGCGAATTTTTTGCTCCAAAGGACCCCTACCACAAAATTCGAAAAATATAGGCAAATTACTCTTTTCCTCTAAAATTGTCCTAATTGCCTTAATGAGCACACCCAACCCCTTATGAATGTCATCTAAGTGCCCAACGTAGATAAAGTTTAAGACATCTCTAGATTTTTCATTGGTTCCACTTGACTGGTAATCGTCTAATTCAATACCGTGAATAACATGGTTTACTCTATTTGGTTTATAGAAATTTTCTAAGAATTTCTTTGCATGCTTTGAGATTGTGTGAATATAGAATTGTTTTCTGAAGACAGTTAATAAAAGTATGGATATTCTATACTTAATATTATATAACGATAGAAATTTATCACTGGTTAAAGGTTTTCGAAACCCAACAATAAATTTTGCTTTCCTGTGCATAAGACTAAAGAGAATAAATAAAGAAATATTTGTTGTATTAAATACTGTTGTGTAAATTACATCGTTTTCTTTTACTTCTCTAAAAAGTTTAAGAATTTCCCTTGGATTGGGTAAACTGAAATTTCTATTAAAAGCATTTAAAGTTAAATAATTAATTCTATTTGATTTCACTAATCCTCTTAACTTCTTAGTAATTGCTTTATTAGATAATAAAGATTTGCCGATAACTCTATTAGAATCTATTAAGGATACAGCATAATAATTATTTAATCCTGCTGCTAATTCGATGCTAGAAATTTCCCCACCTCTGCCATTTTCTAACGCAAGAGGAGAATAAATTAAAATTTTCATCTTGAAGGATTCCAATAAATTGTAATTAATAAGATTTTATGAGAGTGACATTTTAAATTATTTTTATAATCAAATAAATATTATCAAGAGCATCCTAAACAACAATAAATTAAAGTTAATTTCAAAATTTTAATAAAATTCTGATTATTATAAATTAATAGTGATAAAATGTGGCACACAAAAGCGTAATTCTCATAACTATAGATGCTCTTAGACCCGATCATTTAAAAGCATACAACTACAATAAAAATACTGCGCCTAATTTAGAGAAGTTTGTAAAAAAGGGCTCCATTTTTTCAAACGCATTAACAAACGGACCTGAGACGCCATCTGCTTTTTCATCACTTTTCACATCAATATTGCCTTTTTTGAGTGGAGGATTTAGCCCGTTACCCTCACAAAAATTAATCTTTCCTCAAATTTTAAAAGAACATGGAGTCTATACTTATGGGATTCATAGTAATCCAAATTTAGGAGAATATTTTAATTATCACAGAGGTTTTGATATTTTCTTAGATGGAGAACGGTATAAAGAGAAGCATGATATGCCAAATAATCAAGGAATAAAGAAAAACTCTTTCTATCTTCTTAAAAAACTTCTGAATTATAAGAATTTATTTAATAGATTAATGTATGGATTGAAAGGATTTAACAAGATAAAATCTCTGTTGCGTAACAGATTACCATTCCTTACAGATATCTTTTTACCCTTTACTCCTATTGCATATAATGCACCTTATGTTGCAAGTAAAGTTGCATCTTTTCTAAAGAACTTCGACAAAGAATTATTTTTATGGGCTCATTTTATGGATGTTCATAGCCCATTTAATCCTCCGTCTAAAAATATTTTAGCCATTACTAATCGTGATATCGATTTAAGAGAAAGACATTTTTTAAATAGTGAGGTTTATCAAAATCCCGAAAAATATAAAATTTCAAGTGAGATTTTGGAAAAACTCAAGATCCTTTACGATGGTGAGATAAATTATGTTGATTCATTCTTAAACCAAATCTTTTCCATAATACACAATAAGTTTGAAAAAGATTGTTTAGTAATAATAACTGCCGATCATGGCGAAGCCTTCTTTGAACACAACGTATTTTTTCACCAAGGAAATGTTTATGATGAACTACTGAAAATTCCTTTATTTATCGTTGAAATCGGGAAAAATAATCATGTTAAAAGGGTGGAAAGTATAGTACAACTGATTGATATCGCCCCTACGATATTAGATTATTATGGTATTTCTATCCCCGAGTCATTTCAAGGAAGAAGTCTACTACCCTTGCTAAAAAAAGATTTTATCGATAGAGAGGAGTGTGTTATATCAGAAACTTATCAAAAAGATGGAATTATGAAAAGGAATGGAGAGACGGGATATAAACTTATTTCTATAAGATCCGATGAATGGAAATATATTTATAATGAGCAATTCGACGAAGAGTTATTGTTTCACCTTAAATCTGATCCAGAAGAAAAAGTAAATTTAAACTCTAAAGAAAAGGTAAAACTAACGGAATTCAGGAGAATTAGGGATTCACATTTCGAGGAGATAACTGCTGTCGACGAATCTTCGAAAATTTCTAAAGCTATTACACAAATTGATTTTAAAAATATAAAATTATAATTTTTTAAAGAATTCTCAACCAATTTTGAGCATTCTATTAAGTTCTCGCTTATTTTTTAATAATTGAATTAATTTATATTCGAATTTTAATTGGTATTATTATGTCTGATTTAATCCCTATACAAGAAGTAATTGAAATAAATCCGCGGGTTCAAGAATTGGGTGAACAAGGATTTATTATAGATCCCGACAAAATAGACGAATATATGGAGGATTTTAAAAATCGATCTACAACCTTACCAGATAAAAGTTATTGGGAAGGAAAAAGAGTATTAATTACTGGTATTAGTGGATTTGCGGGTAGTTTTTTAGCTGAACAATTATTAGATTTGGGATGTGAAATTCACGGGACAATTCGTCGGCATGCTGTTCCAATGTATGAGAATATCGAACATTTAAGGGGAAAAATCGTGTTACACGAAGCAGATATAACAAGTGCCGAAAGAATATTTGAAATCTTTAAAGATCTGCTTCCTAATGCAGTATTTCACCTAGCTGCTGAATCTTTTGTACCCACATCTTTTCGTGAACCATCAAGAGTAACTTATAATAACATCATAGGAACAATTAAACTTTTCGAAGCAGCACGCAGATTTGGAGCTGAATTAGAGAGTATACAGGTTGCGTGTAGTAGTGAACAATATGGGTTAGTTGATCCTAAGGAAGTTCCAGTTATCGAGGACCTCAAAAAAAATCCATTTAGGCCTAGAAGCGTGTATGGAATATCTAAATGTGCTACAGAACAGATAGCGTGGTTGTATCATAATTCATATGGAGTACCCAGCATAATTACGCGTGGATTTAACCATGAAGGCCCCAGAAGGGGTATACAATTTGTTACAAGTGTGGTTCACAGGCAAATAGTAGAAATACTTGGGAATAAAAGAGATAAAAT
>JAHLWJ010000296.1 GCA_019057975.1 Promethearchaeota archaeon
AGATTCCCGTTAATTCAAAAGTCGCTGTAATTGGTGCTAATTTCGATATGGCCAGTCAAGTTGTAAAAGGAACCTTTACCAGTATTCAAAAAGTCGAAGATATTGAATTTGGATTAATAGATATTGAAGAAATATACAACAGTTCTCCCCCTATTACTGGCAAAATTTACCCTGAAATTGAAACAAGGCCTAAGGTGACCAAATTTAGTCTTTGACTTCTTTCTCTTCCATAGAGAAATTAAAAATGGAAAAATGAAGAAAATAACAATAGTAATAGTATTAAATGAAAATGTTTGATTGTCAAGATTTTGGGTTGAAGAAAGATAATTTATATGAAATTATTGCTACAACTTATTCTATAACATCAGAAGATAAAGATATTAAGCCTAATGCTTCCTGTATGGGTATTAAAATGATAGAGGGAGATCAAATTCAGATATCGCCTTTCTATAGCACGACTACCTATAAGAATCTTAAAGAAAATGGTACGATCGCTATTAACTTCGTTGATAATGTTTATTTATATGCTCTAGCAGCTTTAAAAGAGCCAAATTCTCCTATTGGTTTGATAGATTTTCCATCAAATTATTACGATTTTAAATCTTTAGAATCTCGTGTGATGGATGTGCCTTATATAAAGAAGGCATGGGGAATTCTAATAGGTGAGGTTTCACGTGAGTTTCAAGAAACTAAGTCAGATGATTTCGGAGAAACTACAATACCAGTGTTTAGATTAAATGTTATTTATTCCGAAAAATTTCAAGATTCGAGTAAATTATTCAATAGAGCAGAAAATCTAGCTTTAGAAACAATTATTTTAGCAACCCGTTTAAAAATTGCCAAAGAAAACAAAAACCAACCTCTTCTTTCTAAAGTCCATGAAAAAATAATCGATCATATGAAAAACATTGAAAGATTTGGAAAAAATGAAAATGCACTAAAAACTATAGAATTAGTAAATAAATATATAAGTAAATTAATGGATTAATCTTATTATTTGACTATTGCGTTTCTTGAATCTTTTCAATAAACATGAGAGGATACTGCATTTCTTCAATCCAATCTATTTTTGCGATTACTTCAATATTCTCATATTTAAGAACTACTTCTGCGCGGATAATTTTCCCTGTAATTTCGTCATAATCAAATTCTGTGAATTTAGTACCAATAATTTTGTCTCTATCTAAAACAATTCTAACAGATTTAACGAATGGTTGACATGAGATGGCTGCTTCAAATCCTCTTTCTATGGAATTAATGGTCTTTTCATCTGAATTTATAGGAATTCCAGATAAAATATGATAAAGAGCACCTAGTTTAATACCAGTTTCAAAGCACGCCCTCTCTCTTGCGCTTAAATCAGGTGAAAAATATATTTTATCATTAGTCATTCGAATCAATCAATATATTCAATTTTTGCTCCAGTATTATTCGGTTTACAGATATAGATATGACTTCTTCCATTTTTTTGATTTTTTTGAACTGCTTTTAAGAGATCATCTGCTTCTGTATCGGATTCTACGATTCCAACAACACTAGGTCCAAATGAGGACATTCCATATGCTTTTAAACCATAATCATCAAAAAATTTTAAAAGATTTTTAACAACATCATGTTGAAGTTCGATTTCAATTCTTTTAAAACCTAAGCTCTGAATTCTTTTTAAACCTTCTCCAAAGCCCTTTAAATCGTTTTTGATTAAATTTGGAATAATCTTCATTAATATCTGATGAGATACCTCATTTACCTCGCTTCTGGGAATTGGGGCATAATTTTGGAAAACTCTTATTTCCTCATCTCCATATGCCCCTTTTCTTATATTAGGTATTACTAAGACAAATCTCCAATTTTCAGGAATATTATGTCTTGAAATAGTCAATGCGGGATTAACTGAAGTCGTGGCTGATGATGGTAAAAAAGTTTCCTTCTCTTTACCTTTACCAAAATCATGTCCACCATCTAAAATAAAACCTCCAGTTTCAAAACCCCTCCATCCAATTCCAGAAGTACCTCCTCTTTCTACTAGTTGGGTTAACTGTTCAGTAGTTAAACGATTAAGTTTCTTTAATTTCGTTATTGCACAAGCTATTGCCAAAGATAATTGAGTTTTTGAGCCTAATCCTACATGTGAAGGAAAATATCTTTTAAGTTTGAAGTGAAAATTTTTGTTACTAATATTAAATGTTTTAAAGACTTTAGAAGCGATTTCATTTATTACTTGAATCGATTCCCGATAATATTTATGGGCTTCAATTTTAAATTCTTTTGCACTGTTTGAAGCTTCAAATACTACATTAGGACGGTCTAACATAAGACCAATTCCACCATCAACTCTACCAGTATAGCCATTCTCATCTATTAAAGATAGATGTATCCGACAAGGTGTTGTAATTCTTAAAGAAGTCATATTACTTTTTTTATAAAAGAACTTTCAACTATAAATAAGAATTTTCAAAATAATTTAAATATATTATATACTTTTATTCATAGTTTTTAATAATTTAGAAGGATTTGAACAATTTGAGCGATTTAGAAGGATTGACGAGAAATTTAATAAAAAAAGGATATTCTGAGAGAAAAATTCTAAAAAGGATTGTACAAGAATATCACGATTTCAAAGCAATAGATGATATTTCAGCATTAAACTATGCTAAAGCTATATTAGAAGAATGCTATAAAAGTGATATTAGCAGAGTTACCAACCAATTTATTAGAGAGCTTTTAGATATAAATAATGCTAATGTTTCAGTTGGCAATCAAGGTGTAGGTTGTAGGGGCTCCGGAGATTTTTTTGTTCATAAATTAATAGCCGATTTATCAGAGACAGAATCCAAAGCATATCTAGGACCTAAATCTTTAGATGATGCAGGAGCAGTTCGTCTACAAGATGTTCAGGGATTTAAAAACACTCAATTTGACGAGAAAAATTTAATCATCGTTTCAAAAATGGAAGGCATCCATTCTCGTTTAAGTGATTTCCCGTTTATATGTGGATTCCATGTAACTCGAGCATGTCTTAGAGATTTATACGTTAAAGGCGCAAAACCGATTTCGATTATGATTGATACACATCTAGGTGATGATGCTGATGTAGGAAAGCTATTCGATTTTATGGCGGGGATTTCAGCAATTTCAGAATTAGCAAAAGTCCCAATTACCGCAGGTTCAACACTTCGTATTGGAGGTGATATGGTTATTGGAAACCGCTTGGTTGGGGGCGTTAGTGCTGTTGGAATCTGTAATCGAGTTTTAGCTAGGAGGAATATTGAAGTTGGGGATAAAATTTTAATGACAGAAGGAGCAGGAGGGGGAACAATAACGACAACAGCTATATATTCGGGAAATCATCATGTTGTAAAAGAGACCTTGAACATTAAATTTCTTGAAGCTTGTGAAAAAATATTGCGTTCTGATTATCTTGATGAAATTCATGCTATGTGTGATGTAACAAATGGTGGTCTTAGAGGAGATCTTTATGAAATTAACTATGAAGCAAATTGTGGGGTAACCATTTACGAACAAGAAGTGAGAAAACTTGTTAATCCTAATGTTCTGAAATTACTCAAAAAAGTAAATGTTGATTATTTAGGGGTATCATTAGATGCACTACTTATTTATTGCTCTAAAGAAGTGTCCAATAACATTATTTCAGACTTAAGACAAATAAATATTAATTGTGTTGAGATTGGTCAAGTTGACGATTCAAGTCAAGTTAAAATGGTATATGCCGAAGATAAGCAAGAAAGTATTTTACCTAGATTTCGAGAGTCAGCATATACAAAAATAAAACAAGAAGTAGGAGAAGAAATACCAGAGTTAAAGGAAGAAATGGAAAATAGTATCGAGAATGCTGCTTTAAGTGCAATAAATAAACGAAATAGAATAATTGAATTTATAAAAAAGCAAAACTAAACCTTAGTTTTTGTCTAAATTTAGAGCTTCATTCATAGAACCAGAGCGAAAACCCTCAATATCTACTGTAACATAAGTAAATCCAAGCTTTTTTAACTTATTTTTAATTGTTATCATATTTTCTCTTGTTAAAACTTTGGGAAGATCAGCTGGTAAGAATTCAATTCGTCCAAGGTTATTTTCATGTAACCTAACCCTTAATTGTTTTACATTAAAAGTATTCTTTAGGAATCTTTCTGCTTCTCTTATCATAATTAATTTTTCTTCATTTATCACTTGCCCATACGGAATTCGAGAAGAAAAACAAGCCATTGATGGCTTTGCTTGAACATCTAAATCATAAAATTTGGAAATCTCCCTAATTTCTCCTTTATTTATGTCATTATCTATATAGGGGGTGGAGATTTCTAATTCTTTTAAAGCTTGCATACCTGGCCTAAAATCTGAAAGATCATCCATATTTGAGCCATCCAAAACTACATCAAAATTTCTAGAACTTTTTATTTCAAGAATCTCATTATATAAACCAGTTTTACAGAGATAACAACGATTTGAAGGGTTACATTGAAAATCTTTATTTTTCAATGGATCCCTTGTAATAATTATATGTTGAATGCCATATTTCGTAGCAAATTGACTAGCTTCTTCAATTTCATCATCAGGATAAAGAATCGATTTTTCAGTTATAAGTAATGTTTCTTTAGCATATTTACTTGAAAGAAAAGCTAATAGTGAACTATCAACTCCTCCAGAAAAAGCTACTAATACCTTTTTTCCTCTTAAAAACGAAATTATATTGTCTAACTTCTTTTCTAAACTATTTGATAGCTCCATAGTTTATTTGTGATAAATAATCCTTTTAACTAGGAATATAACATTGTAAAATAAAAATTACGATTATAAAGTAAAATCTAGAAAGAAAAATTAAATTCATTACCATTTGAAATTAGGATTGAAAAATAGAATTGAATTTAACTTCTGTAAAGTAATAAAAACAATAACATAGTACCATCCAAGTGCACTAAACAGCATAATCCATTCAAGAAACTGTCTTGTTAATGGTTCTGGACATACTAAAAAGATTATGCTTGCTGTTGATGGACCTAATATCATAAAATAACCAATTGCTTTAGGAAATAATTTTTTCTTAAGTACAATTGCTAATCCTGTGAAAAAAGCACCGAATGTAAAACCCGTGAATGTTAATGTGGAAAAGAAATAATGAGCATTTAATGGAGAACGATCTAAACTAAATATTCCAACAAAAAACATTCCGAATATTCCTACAAAAAGAAATGATACTCCCATATATCCAGAAATTCTTCGAAATTTATTTATATAATGAGTACGTTTCGAATTATCTATATTCTCACTCATATTTGAACTATATAACCTATTTAAATTTAAAATTAAAGGAACAATGAAAATTGCTGATAGAATACAAGTTACATCTAAAATAAATGGTGCTGGAGTATACTTTAATGCCCCTAAATCACTTATATAATTTAACCATACACTATATGGAAGGTTGCCATAATTTATTGCAACGATCAAGCCTATTATTATTCCTGGTAAAAATGTGGCTAAACTCACATAAATTGAAATTTTGACAATTTTCGGTTCAGTTACCTTATCATAAAACTTTTTACTGTTTTGCTTAACTTTCATGAATTTCGGATTCACAAAATTAATATAGAATTTATTAAATCGTTGCAAATGAGATTCTTTTTCGCTCATTTTGCTCCTCTATCCTATTTTTATTAATATCCAATCAGTAATAAAGTTATTCCAACGTTAAAACGGAATATAGATTATTCTTAACCCGTTTTTCTTATTTAATTTATATATTATATCAATATATTTATTTTGATTTCAATAAGTTAA
>JAHLWJ010000297.1 GCA_019057975.1 Promethearchaeota archaeon
CCATTTGAAATTCCTCCTGAGAATGTGAACATGGCCTCAATGACAAATTATAACAATATCAATTCAATCTTTGCTGAAAAAATTAACGATTATGCAACATTTGGTTTTTTTCCTCAGATATATGAGTCTTCTTTACAAGCAACGTACTATGGACTTTATGCATTAGAAGCAATAGGAAAGCGGGATCAGGTAAATGAAACACAGATAACAGATTATATTATGAGCAACTACAATTCTAGTACTCATTTGTTTATGGATAAATACGCTTACAGGTATCTCGATACTAACTTTACCCAACTATCTCATTATTATCCACTTACTTCCATTCTTGAAGTAAACTGTTATGCGATCCTTTCATTAGGGCTATTTAATGCTCTTGATTTAATTGATATAGACGCATCAATAGATTTTATTTGGAGTTGTTATAATCCTATCACATCTGGGTTTATCGGACAAGCTTACAACCCTTCCTTAGAGTATTATGCAAAAATATCTACGATGGACAATACCTATTACGGAATTAAGACTTTAGATGTATTGATGGACGATTGGGTTGGGTATACTCAGGAGCGCAATGATTTAATTCATTACATTAATTTATTACAAATTACTAACGATAAAAACCCAGAATTCGGAGGATTTATGAATGATAATGAGACAAGCTTTAGATCCTTGAAGCTGTATACTGATACAAATATATTCTCTTCCTATTACTGTATAAAAAGTCTTGAAATTTTCGGTATGGTCGGGACTATTAACTATGCTAGTTTTTACACCTTCTTAGAGCAATTATATGTCGTAGATGAGAATTATTTTCAGTATATGGTTTTTGGGGAACCATTAGATGCAAATATCGTTACCACGGCCCTTGGATTAGACCTATCTCGTATTACAGAGTTCTCTTCTTATAATGAGACCGGCACTTTAGACTTCATTTTCAATACCCGGAATAGTCTTGGTATTTGGGATGGCTCTACTGAGATTCAATACCATGAAATAATTGATACATTTCAAATTATTCGAGCATTAAAGGATTGTAATAAGTTGTCAAGATTGTCTTTTGTCGACACTAACCAAATAGCAACCTCTATTATAGAGTATTTTTTTATGGATCAAAGTTTTTCTCTCATATCTATAGATTATCCAACTCTTAATCTTATTAATTCGATTATTACTTCATTTGATTTGTATGGGAGACTTCCAGAATTAGATTTACAGGAACTTTATTTGAAGATAATAGAATCATATCATGGTCTTACACCGCTATATCATGGATTCTGGGCATTTTTAAATGTTGAACTTTATGCAAATTCGATATTAAGCTTTCGTTCCTACCCTATTGAGTTTTATACCGAAGGGAATAAGATTCATTTTAAAGAGATTGAATACTTAATTTCTCATAAATCTACCTTCTATGCATTAAATTCTTTAAAAACTATTTTCAAATTAGATGACTTTGCATTAACTCATAATTTGACTATATTACTAAAAGACATCCTCAATACGCAATTCTTAAATAGCTCATATCCAGAACAGTATGGAGCCTTTTCATATATACTTCCTTATGATGGACCATTACACAGTGAATTTATAAGTGGAAGTATTTATTTTGAATACACATATTATGCGATTAAAGCCCTTGAGCTCCTTGTCGAACAATTGAATATTGGAGACCTTACCTTCTTAGAGTATAATATGACAGCCTTATACTCATATATCAATACTCATATTGTAGAAACATCAGAACAGCTATACTTTGATCCACACTATAACGACAATTTTGAGACAATCTTGCAAAATACATATTATATGGTATATGTACTACAAGCGAATGATATCTTTGATTTGGATGTCCAAAAAATATGGAATTTAATTGAGCAAAACCTAAATTATAGCAATATCAAAAATATCTATTATAGCTATAAGTTAGCAGAGTTACTGGATGTTAATATTGAATTTGGTATTGAGC
This sequence comes from Promethearchaeota archaeon, assembly GCA_019057975.1. Next base: position 1,970 of record JAHLWJ010000297.1, read on the forward strand.
TAGTACAACAATTAGTAAGTGATATTTTTACTCAAGAACTGAATGAGTTTTATCTTAGCACTCAAAGAAAAGTAATTGATCAAGAAATATTCATGTGGATCTGTGAAATGGCTTCGTTACATAACCATAAAATTGTTGCTCAGTATCAAGACGAAGTTATGCTGGGAAACCATGTCATCATCAAAACTTCACTTTCTAACATGATCCTTTCTTATTTCGATTATAATATCTCATTTGCCTTCGAAAGTGCTCAATTAGGATATCAAGAATTTGAGAGAGTAGAAAATAATGAATTTTCGCTTAATCTCCATATTCCGCAACGCCCGAGTAATTATCCAAGTGTGAGTGGGAAGCTGTATGCCCTCAATGGCAAGTTTATATTAGCAAAACTTAGTATATCGCTTACTACGGTTTATCCTAAGAAAGCGTATCAAGATGAGATAAATAGTGCGGTTGTTTTATCCGTCTTATTCATTATTATTCCCGGAGGAGTCATATTTTATTCAGAAAAAAAACTAAAAAAGCGAGAATCAGGTATAAACATCTAATTCCAAATTTTTTCTTTTTATTTATTTAACTCTAGAGTCTTATAATGGTGTTACATAGTAGTTCAGATAGTGTATTGCGTAATAGGAATTTATTACAGGTATTACATCAGATACTAGATGTATTAAGTAAATTTGAGAAAAATTATAATAAAAGACTTAACTTCAGTAAATTCGCAAGTTATCTTAAGTTAAGTCCAGCAGAAGTAGAAGAAATAATCCTTTTACTTCTAAATTTTCAAGAACTCTATGAAACCACCTTAAACAAATATTCTTTAAGAAAGAGAATCAATAATAACCAAGTGTATTTGATTACAGAGAAAACTCAGATGCTAAATAGCATACCTCTTAAAATAAGAATGTTACAATCCCATATTAATCAATTCAATGATATAATTTATTTTTTTAAACATATAAAGCGAGGGAAAGGGTTTGATGTGCAAACAAACGGCACGAATTTACTAAAGAATGTTAAAGAGTTATGTGATTATTATCCATATTGTTTTCAAGAGCAGCAAAACGGATTAGTATACCCTTCTGAATTTGGATTGAAACTTGGAGAATTATTACTCTCCTATAAAAAAAGTAATAAAAATATCAAAAAAATAGATGTAGAGGAAACACAAATAATAGTGGACAACTGTGAGTGAGACGTCTGAAGACAAACTAGCATTAAAATCCGAAAAATTAGAGTTTCGGAAATATCAGGTTGAGATTGCAAGTAAATGTGTGAATAAGAACTCGTTAGTTGTATTACCCACAGGGCTAGGAAAAACAATCATCGCGGTACTCATAGCAAGTAAGACATTAGAATTCTTTCCTCAAGAGAGTAAAATAATTATCTTAGCCCCTACACGTCCCTTAATAAACCAACATTATGATACATTTATCAATTTCCTACAAGTCCCTCAGGAGAAGTTTGTAGTACTCACAGGCAAAGTTCTTCCTGAGAAGCGAATTCAATTATATAAAGAGAATCAAATATTATTTTATACTCCTCAAACATTAAGAAATGACTTAGTGAATAGAAGATATACCTTAGAACATACAGCTCTTATCATATATGATGAAGCTCATCATGCATCTGGCGATTATGCCTATACGATGATTGCTGACGAGTATGCGGAACAAAATCCGGATGGAGTGACGCTTGCACTCACCGCTTCCCCGGGAGCATCAAAAAAGAGAATTCAAGAATTATGTGAAAATCTCCATATTCCCATGGATAATATTCATATCAGAACTCGAAAAGACAGCGATGTGAAGCCATACCTCAAACCAATGAATATATATAAGATTGGAGTGAATCTTACAGAATTAATGGAAGAAGTATACTCTGCGGTAATTGTTGTACTAGAAGAGCGATTGCATTACCTTTCACAGCTTAGTTTCATTGACACTAAATCTGATGTACTACATCATAAAGTATTCCGAAAAGATTTATTAAGATTAAATAAGGAATTAGTTGCTATGATACAAGGGAGTGGAGATAAGACTGGACTATACAGCGCTTTATCGATAAATGCCCAAGCGTTAATCCTCTATCATATGATAGAGCTTATCGAACAACAAGGTCTCGATGTTCTCTTATATTACTTAGAAAAGCTCTATACTGACGCAAAAAAGAAAAGCAGCTCAAAAGCTGTAAAAATCTTAGCTTCTGATTCGAGAATCCGCCGTAATTTTATTGAATTGAAAAAGAACCAGGATTTTACGCCTGAAAAGCTTATACATCCAAAATATCATATTTTACAAAAAGTGTTAGTAGATGAATTATCCCAAAATCCCGACTCTCGAATATTGGTCTTTGTAAAATTGCGTGATTCACTAAAAAATATCGTGAAAAAACTCGTAGAAGTAGAAATTATAAAACCGGTACGATTTGTAGGGCAAGCTACTAAATCTAGTGAGGATAAAGGAATGTCTCAAAAAGTCCAGATTGAAACTTTAGATCAGTTTAAGAAAGGCGTGTATAATGTGCTGGTATCAACAAACGTGGCGGAAGAAGGCTTAGATATCGCGGAATGTGACTTAGTGGTATTTTACGATGTGGTGGCTTCTGAAATCCGCTTAATTCAGAGAAAAGGCAGAACTGCACGACATCGAGAAGGGAAAGTTATAATTCTCTATTGTAAAAGTACTCATGATGAGATTTATCTTAGAATTGCCTTGAGTAAATTAAAGAAAATGAATATCAACCTTAAAAAACCTCAGCATCTTGCAGAACCAGAACCGATTTATAGTAATCAAATTGGTAAAATTGAAGAAAGAATCTCTAAGCCATCATTAAAGCGACAACATCAAGCTAATTTACATTCTTTTATTGAAGCATCCCCTCCAGATGATGTTATAAAAAAAGAAGAGGACTCTTCTGAAGTTAAAATAAGTAAACTTCTACCCATGAAATTCGGTATACGGAAGAAACTGCAGAAAGATAAAATTGATTTTGCTATTGTTAAAACAGATCTTCATATTGTCTTATTTAATAGGGTGTTAATTCAGGTGTATAACCCAAGAAAAATTGCTGATGACTCATTTATTACAGAGATTCAGGATTTTTCAGAGATTTGTGAATTATTTATCATCATCTTTGATTTTGTAGATTTTGAAGAACGATCACCAGGAGAAAAACGAATTTTAAAAAAAAAAATTCAAGAGCTAAAACAAGAATATAATTTACAATTTATTCCTGTTGAAAATGAAGAAGAACTCTATTTCATTATGAAAAGTATTTTGGAAAGCCCATCAGGGAGGGGTTTATAAGAATGGAAGACGCCACCTGGAAAAAAGATGAAACACCATATCTAATATTTGAATGTGCGAAATGTAAACAATATCTCTATGTAAAAACAACTCAGAAAGGGAAGAAATGTTTACGATGTGGTCGCACCCATACAGTCTCAACCATTATTAATACTGGAGAGATTGTTAATGGAATAACTGCTGCGGTAGAAATGGTGAAAAAAAGACAAGACGAGTTTGGAAAAAAAGAATTAGGACATACACCTGAATTCAGAGCATTTGGAGATTTTAAAGTAGCTACTCAAAAATCTAAGAATATATTTGTAGATGATGATGAATCTAGTGAAGAAACAACTACGCAATTTAGAAAAATGTTATCTGAGATTTCTGCGATGTATAAAAAATTCCCAATCTATATTATTGAAGTTGTGGCAGAGAATTATGGAATACCTATTGCTGAACTAAAAATTTTAACTAAAAGCTTTCAGAAGAAAGGAATTCTCGTACGGTTAGATGATTATTCTTATACAGTA
>JAHLWJ010000298.1 GCA_019057975.1 Promethearchaeota archaeon
TTTTTTATTTCCTAGCTTAATATTTCTAAATAATGTCATATTATATGTCATTAAGTTTATAGAAATTATAAATTACAGATGAGACTAGTGAATATTGAAGAGAATATCATTTGGCACAAATGTAGAAATTGTGGTTTGTTGCAACATAACACTCATATAAGATGTTTAAAATGTAAGAACGATGATTTTGAGATTATTGAAGCTTCAGGCACATGCAAACTGCTCACTTATACCATCTTAAAAGCACCCCCTGCTGAATTTCGAGATAAGGCGTCCTATGCTCTTGGAGTTGTGGAATTTGAAAATGGTGTAAAAGAACTAGGTCAAATCACAACTCAAGATAATTTGAAGATAGGAATGACATTAAAACCCATTTATCAAAAAATTTGCGAGAACTTAGACGGAAAGGAAGTATATGCTCGTGTTTTTGATCCAATAGATTAAAAATGAAATTAAAAGGCATATTTTGTAGAAAAATTAGTTAAATCAATTATAATTATTTATCATAAATAATTTCAAGGCATATTTATTATTAGAAGTATTCATGAAATTGAAATTGCGTTTTTCTGGGCGCGGCGGGCAAGGTATCAAATTTCTTGGAAGCGTATTAGTTCGAGTTGCAATGGCAGCTAAGTACTACGCAACACTCACTGTTGATTACACGCCTTCCGTTCGTGGGGGTCCGATTTATTGTGATGTTGTACTTAGTTCCGACCCCATTTCTTATCCCTTCTGTGATAAAGACGCTGATATTTTTATTGCAATAGATCAAAAAGGATTTACACGAGCAAGCGAATGTATTTGGGAGAAAACCATGTCTTTCATTGATGTTAACACAGTTGATAATGCTGAAGAAATCATTCAAAAAGGTACTCTTTACAGAGTTCCGATTACCAAACGAGCTGATGAGAATAAAGTTACTAAAGCTACTAATATGCTCTCTTTAGGATTCATTTCTCAATATATTAGTTATAGCGAGAAGATTGATATAAAGGAAGAGCATTACAGACAAGTTCTAAACAATATGCCAGAACGGCTCAAAACCCTTAATAATCGAAGCTTTCAACTCGGAAAAGATTTATATCATGAGCTATTCGCAGATTCAATTTGAAGTAAATCCTCTTAAATTGAACTTAGGAAAAAGTAAATGGAAATGAGAAATTAATATTTAAAAGCATTATTAAAAGAAGTGTTATTAGAAGTTTTCACATAACCGAGAGGAAGAATAAATGTTAAAATCTAAACGAGTTCCAATCTTAAAACCTCCCCACCCTCAAAAAAAATATGAAGTAATTTTCGATTCTGAACAATGCGATGGTTGTAAATTATGCATAGAATTCTGTCCGAAGGAATTATTGGTAACGGATGCTGATAAATTTAATAGTCGTATGCTTCATTATGTCATCGTAATTGCCCCTGAAGACTGTGTTGGATGCAAACAATGTGAGCGATTGTGTCCCACAGCTTCGATATTTATAAAGGAAATAGATTTAGAGGAGGTCGTTTGAAACGAATAAGGAAGTTACTCAACAAAAATCGATCTTAACAACTGGAAATTCTGCCTCTGCGGAAGGGGCAATCGCAGCTGGTTGTCGATATTTTGCTGGATATCCTATTACTCCTTCTTCAGAAATTGCTGCTTATATGTCAAAACGGCTTCCCGAAGTCAATGGGACATTCATCCAAATGGAAGATGAATTAGCTTCAATTACTTCATGTCTTGGAGCTTCTTATACGGGTAAAAAGGTTATGACGGCGACTTCGGGACCTGGTTTTTCACTTATGGCCGAAAGTATTGGTTTGGGAGTAATGCTGGAAGCCCCAATGGTAATAGTAACCATTATGAGAGGAGGTCCAAGCACTGGACAACCTACGAATGCATCTCAATCTGATATTTATCAATCGAGATATGCTTCTCATGGAGATTACGAAATTATTGTTCTAGCACCATCTACAGTTCAAGAGATGTATGATTTAACCATTCGTGCCTTTAATTTAGCTGAAAAATATCGTACACCCGTAGTTGTTGCATCAGACGGAATTTTAGGACAGATGATGGAACCCGTTAAATTCCATACGAATTTTGAAATTATAGAACGTAAAGGGCCACAAGTTCCACCAGATAAGTACAAACCATTTCAAGTCATGGATGATGATCTTGTACCAGGTATGGCTGTGGCAGGAACAGATTATTCTTTTTACGTAACTGGTTTAACTCACGATGAAGAAGGAAATCCTCAAATGACCCCTGAAGCGGGAGAAACTCTTATCAAACGTCTCTGCAATAAAATTAGGAAAGCTCAGCCTGAAATCAATGACTGGGAAGAAAAATATTTGGATGATGCTAAAATAGTGTTCTTGGCCTATGGAATTAACGCGAGAGGTGTGTCAGAGGCAATTGAAAAAGCACATCAGAAGGGACACAAAGTAGGATTTATACGACTAAAAAGCCTTTGGCCTTTCCCTGATGAATTAATGGAAAAACTGGGTCGCCAAGGAATTTCGAAGATAGTTGTGAGTGAGATGAATTATGGAATGCTAATTCGTGAAGTCCAAAGATTCCGCCATTTATTTGAAGTTTCGGGTATAACAATCCCTACAACCATTCCTTTTAGTCCAAAATTTATTTATGAGAATGTATTAAAAGAGGTTTAACTAATGACTCCAGCAGATCATATATTAACCACAATAGAAGGTCTTGATCATCCATTAAAGGATCGCTTGAACTTACATCGCTTTATTTTTTGTCCAGGTTGTTTGATTGGAACAGTAATTTTATCAATTGCAAACTGTTTAAAAGAAAGCGGTCTCACATTTAAGGACTATGCCATTGTGTCTGGTATTGGATGTACTGGTCGGTCTAGTGGCTGTTTTAAAGGACCTGCTTTTCACACAACTCATGGGAGAGCTATTCCTTTTGCTACAGGAATAAAGTTAGCAAATCCTAGATTAAAAGTTATTGTTCTTTCAGGCGATGGAGATCTTTTTGCTATCGGAGGAAATCATTTCATTCACGCCGCTAGAAGAAATATAGAGCTCACGGTTATCTGCATTAATAATAACATATATGGGATGACAGGTGGTCAAGTTGCCCCTACAACTCAAGTGGGTGATATTACTCAAACAACGCCATATGGGAATGTAGAACCTCCTTTTAATTTAGTGAGCTTGGCAGCTGCATCAGGTGCAACATATGTTGCTAGATGGCCGGGATATGATACTCTTAGATTACAAAAAAGCATATTAAAAGGCATAAATAATAATGGATTTAGTTTTATAGAAGTTCTTGCTCCTTGTTTCATTCAATATGGATCAAAAAATAAATTGGGTGACGCCATAGAGATTCTAGAATGGTTAAAAAAACAAATTATTATCAATAATGATTGTCTTCCTCATGAAGCAACATTCAACTTTCAGAAAAAGACTGTAATTTGTGGGGAGTTCGTTGAAGAATCACGTGAGGGGTTTACTGAAAAATTAGAGCAAGTTCGACAGAAAGCACAAAGCAAAAAAACTAAAAACTAAAGGAAATTCAGAGTGAAAAGATGACAAATAATATTAATGAACCTGTTGTTGTTCCTAACATAGGCGTTTTTCTTTGTAAATGTGGAAAAAATATTGATGGTACCGTAGATATTGACCAATTAGCCGAAGAGATTGAGAAAATTTCATCTGTCAAACTTGTTCAAGTCAATACATATACTTGTTCGGAACCTGGGCAAGTAGAGATTGAAACTGCCATTAAAGAACAAGGAATAGAAAAGGTTGTTGTAGCTGCTTGTTCACCAAGATTGCATGGACCAACATGGAAAAAGCTGCTTAGCCGCTGCGGGGTAAATCCATCATTAGTAGAAGTAGCTAACATTCGAGAACAATGTAGCTGGGTACATCTTTCGGAGAAAAAGGAAGCAACTATAAAAGCTAAAGAAATAATTGAGATGGCAATTGCTAAGGCTGAGTTATTAGAAGCCATCGATGACATTGTAGTTCCAATAAACCAACGAGTTCTTATTATAGGGGGAGGTGTAGCAGGAATTCAGGCTGCTTTGGACTTAGCTGATAATTACGAAGTCATCCTTGTGGAAAAAGCACCTACTATTGGAGGAAAGATGGCTCTTATCGATAAAACTTTCCCAACCATGGATTGTTCAATTTGTATTCTAGGTCCTAAGATGGCTGATGTAGGTAATCACGATAACATTAATTTGATTACTAATGCTGAAGTGTCAAAGATATTAGGTTATATTGGAAATTTTGAAGTAGAGATTACGAAACATCCTCGCTATGTAGATGAAAATCTCTGCACTGCATGCGGCGATTGTGTCTCCATTTGCCCTGAAAATGTTATTGATGAGTATTCTGGTCATTTAGGTTGGAGGAAAGCGATTTATATCCCTTATCCACAAGCCGTACCGGCAAGTTACATAATTGATGAAAAAAACTGCTTAGGTTTATCACCTCTAGCTTGTGGGAAGTGCGTTTCAGAATGTGAAAAAGAAGCTATCAATTATGAAAGCTCAGAAAAAATCTATAACTATGAAGTCGGGACCATCATAATTGCTGTGGGTTTTGAAATATTTGATGCTTCTAAAATCACAGAATATGGATGGGGGCATTATTCGAATGTTATCACAACCTTTGAATTTGAAAGGTTGATCAATGCTGCGGGACCCACAAACGGAGAACTTGTACGACCAAGCGATCTTAAGAAACCAAAAAAAATTGCGTTCATCAATTGTGTTGGGTCGCGAGATGATAGATTCAATCCGTACTGTTCTAATTTTTGTTGTATGGAAAGTATTAAGGATAGCCTTTTAATCAAAGAACACTGGCCTGAGGTTGAGGTTGTTATCTTTTTCATCGATATTAGGGCTTTTGGGAAAGGTTTTGAAGAGCTTTATAGGCGCTCAAGAGAAGAAAGGGTATTATATATACGTGGCCGTCCTGGACAAATAAAAGAAGAGCCCGAAAACAATAATCTTATTCTCTCTGTCGAAAATATTAATACTGGAACGATTCTAATAGAAGAATTTGATTTAGTTGTTCTTTCTGTAGGTGCCGTAGGATCGTCAGAAACTATTCCATTTCCAGTAGCAAAAGATCCAGAAGGATTTTATATTGAAGCTCACCCTAAACTTCGACCTGTAGACACTCCTACTGATGGTATTTTTATTGCAGGCGGAGCAGAATCTCCAAAAGATATTAGAGAATGTGTTACTCAAGCTAGCGCTGCAGCAGGACGCTGTGCAACACTAATTTCAAAGGGAGAATTCCATGTAGAACCATTATATGCTTATGTTGATGTGGAAAAGTGTACGAGTTGTGGGATTTGTGCCTCTCGATGCCCTTATAATGCAGTTAGTGTAGATCAAGAAAAAAAGTCACCAGCTCATATTATTCCAATCTTATGTAAAGGATGCGGGACTTGTGCTGCTGATTGTCCTACAAATGCTATTACAATGACAAATTTTACAGATACCATGATCCTTCGTCAAATTGATATAGCTCTTCGAGAAGATGCCTCCGAAAAGGTCTTAATTTTTGCGTGCAATTGGTGTTCATCTGCGGGGGCAGATTTGTCTGGGACCAGTAGGATACAATATCCAACTAACACGAGAATAGTTAGAACCATGTGTTCTGGACGAGTTGATATCGATTTTATTAAACATTGTTTTAAACGTGGGGCTGGAGCAGTCATATTATCTGGTTGTCATCCACAGGACTGTCATTACATCTCGGGAAATGATTTTGCCATAAAAAGAGAGAAAAAAATTAGAAATTGGATGA
>JAHLWJ010000299.1 GCA_019057975.1 Promethearchaeota archaeon
TTATGCCTTAGTGCGATGATCGGGTTTATAACTACTCCAGCAGGAATTATGTTTCCAGCAGTAGGGAGACCCTCAATTGGGACAAAAATATCAGCAGCAGGAGCTATAATTTTAGCAATTACTATTTATCCTTTATCTTTGAAATGGAGGATAACTGGTACAGCTGTGTCAATTCTTTTAAGCACCTTGATTACCCTGCCAGTTTATTGTTATATGGCTATAAAGATTGTTAAATGCTCTGGGTGGGAATTTATTAAACCAGTCTTTATTGCATTAATAAATACAGGATTAATGGTAATCGGAATTATTGTAATAAAGAATTATCTTTTTGTGAAAATTGGATTTGTGCAATTCTTTTCTTTTGTAGTTAGTGGGGCAGCAATTTATTTTGTGGTAGCTTATTTCTTTGACAGGTATTTTAACTATGGTATCTATAAATTGATTAAAGATATAGTGATGGCTTTGAAGTAGTTATAAAATAAAGGAGGACGAAAAATGAAATTGACTAACTTAGTTCCAGAGATTTTTAAACCACTATTAAAACCAATATATTGTAAGTTACATTATTTATATAGAAAAATAAATTATAAACCTCGAAGCCGTAGTGAACTTTATCGGTATTGGAGGGAACCTTGGGAATATGATAAAAATAATCTTCCAGAAAATTATTTAAAACCAAAAGAACGTAGTATATTTTTATTAAAAATAATGAAACCATATGTCAGTATTGATGAAAAAATTCTTGAGATTGGATGTAATGTAGGTAGGAATTTAAACTTTTTATTTAATGCTGGTTTTAAGAATTTAGAAGGCATAGAGATTAGTAAGAAAGCAGTAAATATGCTTAGAGAATCTTTTCCCGAGATGGCAAAATATACCAAGATTTATAATGCGCCTGTTGAAGAGATAATAAAAAATTTTAATGATTATGAATTTGATATTGTGTTTACTATGGCTGTACTAGAACATATTCATAAAGATAGTGAATGGATATTTCCTGAAATTGTGAGAATTACAGGAAAGTATTTAATAACTATTGAAGACGAATACGGATATAGTTGGCGACATTTTCCACGTAATTATAAAAAAATTTTTGAATCTCTTGGAATAAAGCAAATTCAAGAATTCTGTTGTAGTGGGGTTAATGGCTTGGGAAGTTATTTTTTCGCAAGAATTTTTACAAAAATATAATTATACTATAAGTAAAGTAACTGTAATACAACAAGGATTATTAGGAGCAATTTGTATTGTTTTAGTAGGTCAGTTTATAATAATTGTTAATTTAACTTTATGGCAAGTGCAGGCAAAGACATTGCCTTATTATATCTATAAGATACTAATGATAATTGGAATATTAATCTATTTTCTAATTGCTTATTTTTATGATGAATTTTGTAATTATGGAATATATAAGTTGATTAAGAACAGAATAAAACTGCTCTTTTCCCCAAAAACTAATTCAAGTTGAAAGATAGGAAATGGGCCATATCATCGATCTGGTCGTCCAATATGGGCGTTATGTAACTCCTCGAATAACTGCTATGCTCCTCCGGCGCGAGGGATGTACGGTTAATCACAAAAGAGTAGAAAGAAAGGATATGGCGGGAGCAGGGGCTGAAAGTGGAAGGGAAGCAGAAGAGGAGGCTTAGGTTGTGGTCAAATGATGGTTCATGTATTCGCTTACGGCCGGAATATGCAAATCATGTGTGGAGTTACGATACTGTAGAGGACAAGACTTACAACGGCAGGAAATTCCGGATACTAAACATAATGGACGAGTATACTAATTTTATCAAAGAACATAACCTCAATCACTCAGGAGTTGAGATGTTAAATATTAAATTATCAAAACCCTAAATACAGTACCTATAGAGTAGGGGTAAATATACCTAATAGGTATTTTTTAAAAAGTTATTTTTTAGAGTTTCTTAAAATCAAAAAGACTTTTTATAAAACCGTTAAATTAGAAAATTATAATGAAATTTTGTATTTTTTTGATTTTATATATTTAAGTAATTCATCATATTCTGAATGGAATTTTCCTAAGTTAATTATTTTTAAGTTTTTAATTTTATTATAAAAATGTAAAACTGCTGTACTATTAAAGTGATAAACAGTGATTACATTGTTTCTTTCAATTAGTTCAAGTAAAAAATACTCTACTGGGATAGCGTTAATAAGTAGATTAACATTAGTATGGTGGTAAATTGGTTTTATATTTTTAATATGAGGATGTGGTTTAAAATAATTAATTGTTGCATTACCTGGATTGCCTTTTAATATTTTTTTGGCAGTATTTAAATCAGTATCCCAATCACCTATTAATATTTTAACACTTTTATTTTCTGGAAGATTTAATTTAAGAGGATTAAAATTAAATAACTTATATATATGAGTTTTTATATCTCTCAAGTGATCTATGTATTTTTTATTGAACTGGTATAGTTTTTTTAGATACATTTTTTTATTTACTTTATTTTCTAATAGCTGAGGATAATATAAATAAACACCTTTGTGAAATATACTAAGTCCTATATATTTGGATGAGCGTATACCTAAAATGTCAAGACAAATCCTTATATATTTTTTTATTAAATTCAAGCTTTTTTGGTGTGAATAATTACCAATACCTTCTTCATAAAGCCATGTACTGGATTTTAATAAAGTTAGTAAATTTATCCTATGTCTCCAATAATCTAAAAAGATTTTATTATATACATTAAAATCAACTTTTAATTTTGGTAACTCCTTATAATTAGTACAGTAATATATTTTATCCCAGTACCCATTATTAGTTTGCAATCTCTTATAGAATTTAAAACTATCATTAAAAATTCCATAGATTAATATATCTGAGGGTTCTTTGTAAGTATTTATTAATAAATTTAAGCAATTAATATATTGATATGGTTTTGTGCAAATATATAAATTTTTAGTATTTCTATTATTTTCTAACATTTACTTATTATGTTTTTATGATTTTATATATAATATAGCCAACTTTAGTTGTTATTGTAATTTTAAAATTTTATTTTATTTTTGTATAGTCGTTGAATATAAGAAGAAATATGTGGTATAAACCTCATAAGTTGGACACAGAATTAATTAATTCAGAACCAACTGATGAGATTTCTTTTTTTAATATTAAATTTATATTCAAATTCTTCAGAACTTTGGTAGCCAATGAAGAATACAATCTTTTTTTGTTATAAATTTCTTCAATAAAGTATGGAATTCTTTCCATTAGGTAATCAAATGTTTTATATTCATCCATATAAACCTTTTCAACCTTTAGTATTCTAAAAAATTATTCTATTTTAAAATTATTAAACGGGGATGCCTTATCTGATATTGATACATTATTATCTGTTTGTATCTTTTTTAGGATTGTAGTAATAAAAAGATATAGAGATTTCCATTAGCTTTTAACCCCATTTTGATCTTTCCCACGTAGTGGAGGTAACTATGGGCAAACTGTTTTTTTTGGATAGAATCTAGCCCTTTTGCCTTTTTTAGAATCTTATTTTCAAGTGAAAGCTCTTTTGTAGTCTTTCAAGTTCTATTATCTTAAATTTTAGTGTTGCAATATCCTATGAATTTATATTTTCAAAGAACTTACCTTAGAGGTATTCTTTTTTTCATTTTTTAATTATACCTAGTGATATATCGTATTTTCTTGAAATTTTTACTTGAGAGGCTGAACCTGATACAAATGATTTTGTTACTTTTTTTAAACTCGTCTGAAAAACTTCTTCCTTTTCTCATTTTAGATAAGACCTTTTAATTTTCTACTTTTTAGTCAAATCAACTATTCTAACCTATATAATTTTAGGATACAATGTTTTTAAACGTAGAGGTTTAGTTCAATGACAAGTGAAATAGGAATTGAAAAGATATCTTTAATTTCATATTTAAAGTTAATTATCATTGTAGTTGTGGTATTATCATTTATACCTGTGCCTGCGATCACTTTTATGATCCCGATGACGTTGACGATTTTTGTTCTATTTATTAAAAAAGCAATTCCTATTATTTTTTATAAGTTTATTGTTTTGGTTTCTTTGGTACTATCTATTAATATAGTTTTTAACTTCTTTTTTAATCAAAATTACTTGTTTCTCAACAGTATAATTAGCCTGATAACCTATAGTTCCGTTTTATTATTTTTTTTACCCTTTAGTTTTAAAGTAGACCGGGATTTAGTAATTTGGTCTACAAAACTATTAATTTATTTTTCGTTATTCCAATCAATTTTAGGTTTATATCAGTTTTTTATTAAATATAAATGTTTAAATTATGATGCAGCGGTGGGTACAATGGCATTTCCAGGAGCGCATGAATTTAATATGAAGATAATTTTACCTTGCTTGTTAGCATTTGCCATTTATCTTAGCGAGAAAAGAATTAAATACTTATTTTTTAGCATGGTCTTATTCTTAAGTTATATTGTATCCTTTTTTAATGCATCATTTTTAATTCTTGGTTTAACTTTTGCAATTATTTTAGTGTTTTTTAGCTATAAAGGAACTATTTTTGAAAAAAAAATTAAAGTAATCAGATTTGTAGCGATTCTATCAGTTATATTCTTGGTGACTTTTATCGCTCTTTTTTTTGCTGAGAATATTGAATCTACATATTTATATTCAAGTGTTGGTATTGGGGTAGAGAAGATAGTTGGTTTTGATATTACAGCAGGCGCGGGTAAAATAGAGGCATATTACAATACTTTTAAACTTTTACCTAGAGAAAAATTACTTTCTCCATTTATTGGTGTGGGGTTAGGAAATTATTCAAGCAGGTCTGCATTATATCTGGGTGGTGAATATTCTAGGATGGCTGAAAAAATTTTACCTTTATCTAGATCAATATATACTGATAAGTATATAATTTCTCTTTGGAACAGAGAATTAATTAAAAATCCCTCTATGGCGGGAACACTAAACCAGCCATTTTCTAGTATCCAGTCTGTCTATGGAGAAACTGGATTATTTGGTATAATTATTTTGTTTTCTCTTGTTTTTCTTGTGTTAAAAAGATTGCGGAATGGTATGACAATTTTTAGAGATAATAAAGTGGGTTATATTTACTTTGTTTTTTTTATATATACTGTATATATATTTTTAATGTTGTCTATAGATAATTATCTCGAGTTCCCAAGGGTTGCAATGCCTTTATATCTTTATTTAGGTATGTTGTGGGTTAATATAGATAGGGCAAAAAAGATAATAGTTTGAAATAAGAAATTACACATAAAACTCTAATTATACTAAGTCTGATTAGAGTTAAGTTATATCTATAAATTAAATATTGGTTTGGTGTGAATGCTATTTAATTTGTATAAGGAAAAAAGAAATTTTTAATTTATAACATGGGAAAAGAGAAAATTATATTTATAGGTGCAATACCTCCTCCCTATCATGGAGTCACGGTTTCCAATGAGAGGATTTTAAAATCAGGGGTATCAAATATTTATGAACTTTATCATCTTGATACTTCAGACCATAGAGATCTTAGCAATTTAGGCAAACTTGACCTACGTAACATATTTTTGAGTTTGAAAAATTTTATTAGCTTATTTAATTTGATACGCAAGGTAAAACCTGATTTAGTATATCTTGCCATTGCTCAAAATCTTGCTTATTTAAGAGATGGAATATTTATTTTAATTATTAGTTATTTTAGTAAAGCTAAAACAATAATTCACTTACATAATAGTTATTTTAAAAAATATTATAATGAATGTAACTGGCTTAT
>JAHLWJ010000300.1 GCA_019057975.1 Promethearchaeota archaeon
GGCAGTGGCCAATTAAAAAATTTGGGGATAAAATTGAATTTTAACTTAATTATATTATTTCAACTGTTAAACTATTATGTGCTTCTCTTACTCATTTAATAGTAAATGAACATTTCTATGATTATCTTCAAATAGAGTAAGCTTATAATTTTATCCAAATCTATTATTTCAATAATTAAATAAAACATTTAATGTTTTATTTTTATCAAAACTAAAAGTCTTTTTGTTGTTTATATAAAAATATATTAAATCGAGTAATTTTTGTTTCATCGGAGTAATACAATGTACTAAATTATTTTTTGATAAATTATATTCATTATCACAGTCTATGCATATGATTTCGTATTGGAGTTCATTTAATTTAAATATCTCTTCTCTTTTTAACAAACGATTGCATTTAGAGCAAATTATTCTTCCATTAATTATTTTTATAGTAATTTTTTAATTGACCCCCTTTTACGTGAAAAAAGCTCGATCTTACTCACTTGAATTGATTAACAAAATTGAAAGATTAAATTCAATTTTTATTTAGAAATCCTCCTAATTCATTAAAGTATTTAAAATAAATTTAAATAATTAGAAGAAGTGATATATATGACAGCATCTAAATCATTCTTTTCAAGAAGTTTTATTCTAAATATATTTTTTATACTTTTTAGATAAGATGAGAGGGATAATAATTTATGACAAAAAATGTGTATGTAATTGAGGATAACGAAAAAAATATGAAGTTGTTCAGAGCAATTTTAAAATTAATACCTGATGTCGGAATTTTCGAAGAAACGAGAGGAGATTTAGGTTTAGAACTAATAAAATCCGGGGATCCCGATTTAATTATTTTAGATATTCAACTCCCTGAAATGAGTGGAATTGATATATGCACAGAACTTCGTAGAATAGAGAAACTTAAAGAAATACCGATAGTTGCAGTAACTTCATTTGCAATGAAAGGTGATAAAGAAAGAATTTTATCAGCAGGATTTAATGAATATATCTCTAAACCAATAAAAGTTAAGGAATTTAGAGAAATAGTAAAGAGCTATTTAAAATAAATCTTATAAATTTAAGTAGAATTTGTTTCTTGATAATATATTGTATTCTAAAAATAATAAACATTCAAATGTGTATAATATTTGAATTTCGGGTAATATTAAAACTTCTGAACAGAATCGGAAAGAGCTACCATTTTCCTTGCTATTGCCTCAAATATAAATTCTACATTTTCTCCCGAAACAGATGAACATTCTATATAATCAAAGAGATTGTATTTCTTTCCGAATTCTTGAGCATACTCTTTTTCAACTACTCTTTTTCCTTCCAATTCTAGATCTATTTTTCCTCCAACTAACAAAATTGGCATATATTTATTTTGTACTTCTGGATTTTTTTTTAGTATTTTAAGCCATTCATCTATATTTGTTAAACTAGAAAATCGTGAAATATCATACATAAAAATTCCTCCAGAAGCGCCAATTACATAATTGGCTAGTAAGTTTTTAAACTGATGCTCACCTCCAAAATCCCATATTTATAGGTGAACCCGATTACCATCTATTTCACAAACTTTTGTATAGAAATCAACACCTATTGTCATTTTAAAATCTTCCTGATACTTACCAGTAACATAGCGATTAACTAAGGTAGTTTTTCCAACACCTCCATCCCCAAAGATACAGGTTTTGAACCGATAATAACTCATTCTCATATCACCTATAATTTAATTAAAATTGAATTTTTTATTAAAAATATCCATATTTACATTTTTAGTCATTTCTTTTCTTTAGATTAGTAATTAATTTATTTAATCTCGCATTCTCTCTTTGTAATCTCTCGATTTCTCCTAACAGTGTAGTAGTTATCTTTATGACTTGGTCTTTTGAAAAGATGTTATCATCACTTAATTCATGGACATCTACACCTCTGATTCGAGCTTCTTTGTCTATGTAAAGAGTTGTTAAAAGATTCTTTAGGTCCCCATGAAGAAAAATAAAGGGAAAAGGAAACTTAGATTGCGATTTTACTATATTTTTACTTATTTTAATTTGATGCATCTGATCGCATATCCTACATTAATACTCTCTACTCACACAATCAGTATTTTTACTCACAAAAAATTATTAGAGTAGATAGTTTTAAAGTTAAGTTTTCGTATTAATGATTTTTTTTTTCAAATTGAATCTTTCTTATTTAACAATTTTAAAAAATTTGAAAAGCTAAATTATTATTAGGTAAGTATTATATTCGTACATTAGGAACTATATAAATAATTACTTATTAGGGATGCGCCTTGAGAGGAATTGTAATTCTTAATTTAAGTGAAGGTTCTGAACCTACTATTGACATTCAATATCCAGAAAATATATGTGATGAACTGCAAATATCAACGTCAGGATTGCTGAGCCTATTTGAACAACATAAAACCGTAAAAACGGGTCCTAACTATCTTGAAATGCAAATCAAGAGAAACGTTAGTGTGGCAAGTTTTTTTACGGGTCATAGCAATAGAAGTTTCCTCGGGAAACCAGAGCATTCTATAACAATCTTCCTTTCTGATAATGATACTCTTCCTAAAACTTTTAAGGGTCAAGTAAGGCGCATAGCTTATGAATTATTACCTAAAAGGCAAGAACCAGATTTCTATGATCAATTTGTAAAATATTTTGAACTTTTAAAAAAAGGAGAATTAGATCCATATTATCAACAAATGCGAGAGCTAACACAAGATTTAAGTTCTAAAAAAGAAAGAATTGACGATCTTGCACAAAAAGTTTCTTTGTTGGTATCTGATAGATCTGATCACCTAAGGAATGTAGATGCCCTAAAAGATGAAATAAATGGCCTATATACAAAAATGGACAATTGGTCTGGCCAAATGGCGGAACTAAATGAATACAATGCAAGTTTGACTATGAAAATTAAGGAATTTAACAAATTATCGACTCAACATAAAAATGAGCTAACTCAAAGAGATGCACAAATTGCCAATCTAACTACAATATTGAATGAGAAAAGTGAAATTGAAGAGGGTGCAGAAAAATTACTTGAACAAATAAAAAGGATTAAATCTGAAGATCAAAACTTAAATCAAGAAATCTCAAAGTTAAATGAGACTAACAAAAATTTAAAATTTCAAGTGTTAAAAGCAAATCGGGAAAATGAGTCTCACTTAGATACAATTACTAATCTGAAATTAGAAATGAGGAGCATTAGGCAACAATTGTCTTCTGAAAATAGCAATAAAGGAAAAAAGAAAGATGAAATTGTTGAAATGAAAAAGGAATTAAAAGTACTCAGAAGAGAAAGAGACCATTATAAAGAGATCGTTAAAAAGAATAAACTCCTTTAATTTAACATTAAAATCTAAGTTTATTATTCAACCTTCAAAGAAATTGCTTCAACCTTCTCATATATGAAAGTGGGAAAAATCATTCTATAATGTTTAAATGAGAATGTTGTTTTGAGTAACTTACAATCTATTAAAAAGGTTTGAATTAAAATTGTATAAAAAAAACCAAAAGTTTGCTATTTTTATAGCAATTCTTCTATTAAATTCGATTACGGCAGTTTCAGTAGGCACTATTTTTCATAACTCAAGTGATATTTCCCAACCTTTAAGTGATTATGATAAAACATTATTGAAGACTTCTGCTCCATTTACCGATATTGAAATTGATGCACTTGACACTACTAATACTACTAATTCCGGTAATTGGACATGGGCACAAGCAACCGGTATTTGCACTGGATCTGGTACTTCTAGTAGTCCGTATGTAATAGCAAACCATGTTTTTAAATATAGTTCCGGATCTGGAGACTGTTTAAGTATATTAAATTCAAGAGACTATTTTATTATTAGAGATTGTACTTTCAGAAATTCGAACCTCGGAGATGCTGGATTATATATTTACAACACCACTAATGGAGAAGTTACTGATTGTTTTTCATATAATAATTCTAGAGGCATAGAATTAGTAAGTGTAGATAATACTGAACTTGATGGAAACCATATTTATAATACTTCTATAGGCATGTATATAGCAGGTTCTCATTTCAACACCATATCCAATAATAATGTATCTGCAAATACAATTAGGGGAATTTTTCTCATACAGAGTACTTATAACACAATTTCAAATAATGAAATAAATGATAATCAATATGGAATCTACCTAGATGATGGGGATAATAATAACCTGTTATCAAATACAGCTAACTATAATGATATTTACGGAATTTACTTATGGGATGGGTGTGAATATAACACAATTTCACAAAATACTATGAATTTTAATGATATTCACGGATTTTATATGTTAATGTTTTGTTATAATAATAAAATTTCACAAAATACTGCGAATTTTAATGATGTTAATGGATTTTATAGTGATCTTTGCTCTAATAACGAATTTGTCCAAAATACCATGAATCATAACTTAGGTGTGGGTATGCTAATATTTTTCAGTCAGGATTCAATCTTCCACAATAATATAGCTTATAATAACTCATTAAATGGCATCTTTCTTAATATAGCAGACAACATAACACTAACAGATAATACTGCTTATGAAAATAAACAAAATGGAATTTATTTATCAATTTCTGACGATTGTGTAATTGATGATAATTACGCTCACCATAATGGATTTGATGGGATTAGATTATCATCTAGCCAAGGAAATGTTATAAAATCCAATCTCGTTAGATATAATAACTTGAGTGGAATTCATTTATTACCCGATAGCCAAAATAATTTAATGATGAACAATTTAGCAACTAACAATGAAGAGCATGGAATTTTCTTAGATTCTAGTAATGGTTGTGTGTTAACAGGTAATACAGCTAGTAATAATAAAGAGAACGGAATTCATTTAGATTCTAGTAATCAAAATACAATAATCTCTAATACAGCGAATAATAATAAGAACGGTACGTTCTTAGACAATAGTGATAGTAACCAAATAATTAACAACGTATTTCTAGGTAATGATGACTGCTATAACGAAACTGTATCTAGTTCAGGTAATATTTTTGAAAATAATGTTTGTACTAGCACAGGTGGCGGTCTAGCAATAGATTTAAGTACTATCCTACTGATCCTTTGTATCATAGAAAGTGTAGCTCTCGCTGGAATTGTTGCCATCTATTTCATGAGAAAACGAAAATCTTAATTTTCTCTTTTTTTTTCTTTGTTATCCATATTCTTAATTTTTAAATTATCACAAAGAGGATAAAGAATGGTAAGACACCAAAAGAGGGGTGCGTACGAGCATTTTTGTATTTTAATATTTGCTCAAGGTACTTGGAATGATAAAGACAGAGAATCGATTCTCAAACCCCTTCAAGAAAAACATAATGAACAAAGGGATAATCCCTATCATTTATACCTTAAACTTACACGCAGAGACAGTATACCTCAATATAGTGATTGTCAATTATGTCGTCCTATTTATGAGATGCTTGAGGAAATAAAAGGTCAAAACGATGCCCTCCTGTTTCAAGGGCACCATTATTTGACAATAGAGGATGATGTAGAAGATCTAAAAGATCTCGCAAAATTTCTACTCTCTAAAGACAAGGTGAAAAAAATTTACGTGTTATATCTCGATAGCTTTAAAGAGATTAAAAGAACAGTAATTAGTACGATAAGCTTACAAGATCTAAAAGAAAAATTAGCACAGAAACGGGTAAGCACCTCTGAGTTTATTAAAATTTTGCAGGAAAATAGTTTCAGTAGTAGAACTATTT
>JAHLWJ010000301.1 GCA_019057975.1 Promethearchaeota archaeon
TTAAGTAGGAATTAAAATCTATTGAAGGAGTGATAACATTCGCAAGTAACATCTCGGGATTTTGACCTAATTGAATCTAGTTTAATATTTTTCTGAATTCTTTCTTAATTGGAAGGTTATAGTCCGAAATTAGTCTGATAAAATTAATAGGTAAATCAGCACTGTTTCCAACGGATTTTTGTATAAGTGAAAAATAAATTCTAATAACATAAACAAAGGCATTCAATTGATTCTCCTTCTTTAGTATCTCTTTGTAGAACTTATTATTGAAGCTGTAAGAAAAAAATAAGGAGAATATTAAGGAATAAGAAAAAATTTGGACAAGATTGAATATCAATAGAAAATTAGAAGTAATGAATATTGAAATGAATGAAATTAAAAATACAATAAAGCTAGCTTTGTTAATATCATTCTCATGGAGATTGTATTCTTTTTCATACATTAATTTGTATCTGGTATCTAATTTTCTAAATCTGAATCTGGGGATATTATATGGATGAATTTTTTGGGATAAAATTATCAATCTATTAGTAAAACTCATAGTAGATCTATAACTCTCATTTAAATGAATTGAATATTAATATAATTATAATTGCATGAAATATTTAAGATGTATCGAGAAGAAGAGAGGTTAATATATGCACGACTGATGAAAGGTTTCACATATTCATAGATTTTGCATTGCATTTCGCTTTCTATCAAGAAGTTATATTTAACATAATCTTCAGTAAATGTAACATTTAAATTTTTTGGGTATTCAATTTCATTTAAATAAGTTACATGAGGATTCTCAATGATAAAAAGAATTGCTGTATCTACTTCATCAAAAAAGTTATTGTATTTCTCTATATCATTTTTTATAGTGCTGTTAAATTCAGAAATACTAATCATAAATGGATTAATTAGTGAGACAAAAATAAGAAGAATAAATATTCCAAAACCTGTCAATAATGCTTTCTCTAACAGATTTGTCATATATCATATTAGATATTTATGAATTTAAACTACATGAGTTTTTCCAATTTTCCCAAAACACACAAAGAGTCTTAACATTTGTTAACGAATAAAACGATAGTTGATCAAATAATTCGATTAACTTATAAATATCTAGTTTATCGATTTGTTGAAGTGTTTTAAAGACATCTTGATAAAGCTCAAACAATGTTTGGAATTTATCTTGAGAAATATCCTCGGATTTTCGTATTTGTTCAACTAAATTTGATACGTACAAAGATTTAAAAGCACTCCAATTTTTTAGATGAGGGTCGAACTTGAAAAGAGTGTTATAAATTTTATTAGTTTCAACTATATTGTTTTTCATCTCTACTATCGAGGCGATAATTCTTCTTTGTCGATTCTTCTTCATTAAAATTAATAGCCCTAAATCACTTAAACATGAAATGTGAATCTTAAAGTGATGTATAATTCTATTTAGAAACGAATCAATATTGTTAGAATGAATTGTTTGAAAACCTTTTAAACCCGCTGCTAAACAGTGGAATAGTGCTTCAGCTTCCTCTTTAGTTAATATTTCGCCTAAATAAATAATATCAGGAGTACGATGGAGCAAATTTTTAATTTGATTTTGCTTAGATGTTTGATGTGTTGATTGTTCTTCAAGAGAATCCACCTGGTATTTTAATTGATGTCTTTGATACTGTGATTGATTTAACGATTCAATTATATTTTCCACATATATTTTTCGAAATTCTTTAGGCGTTAATAGATCTAATGCATTAATTAAAGTTGTTTTTCCGGTATCTGTTTCACCAGTAACCGTTATGTTGACCCTCCTTAAAATCAGAAAATATAAAAAAGCAGAAATCGTGGGATTAAGAGTGCCATTTTTCAGTAAATCTTGAATTGTATATATATTTTTATTTAATTTTCTTATATCTAATGCGAAATTGTATAACTGAACTGGCCCTACATCGATAGCAAATCTACAATAGAAGTATTTGTTTTTAATAACAATTTTAATACTTGGATTTGAAAAATCAAGTCTTCTTCCACTGTATAACCTTAGAAATGTTTTTAATCTCTCAATATCGTTTAAATCTAATTTTATATCAGTTCTACAGCGCCCAAATTTCTGGTGGTTAATATAAACCTTTTCCTTTGGAGAATCTAAAAAAATTTCTTCAATTTGATCGTCTATCAATAAAGGAAAAATTTTTTCTATTTTTAATTTATGCAAAGCAGAAACAAATGATATGCTTTCTATTTCGTTTTCAGAAAGTTTGTATTTAGAAGCTAAATAATGCTTAGCATTCATTTGATACAAGCTTATTAATTCCTCTAGAGGAATAATCTTATCAGAGTCAAGAAGCTTTAAGTTGTTCTTCGCGTCTTTTACAATCTTTTTAAAGAAATCTTCTTCTCCAATAGATTGAAATGAAAATTTAACAACATAATGTTTCTCGTATTCGTTAATTACATCAAAAATGAGAATTTGAAAAATATCATTCTTTTCGATACTGTATGTTTCAATCAAATCACTTCCTGATGTAATAAAAGAATTTTTGGTGAATTTATTGGTTATGGAAGCAATAGGTGTCTCAAATATGGTAAGATTATAAAAATTTATGACACTATTGTTTTCTGTAGAAAATTGTTTGTATTTTTGAATGATATCTAACTTATTTAATACATCTAATATGTTTTCTAAAAGGGTTAAAACTTTTTTAATACATTTTTGACAATCAAAATTGATGACTTCTGTTACTTTTAGTTCATTTATTTTATCAAGAATAGAATTGAAAATCGAAATTGGCTCATAAATAGGGCTAGTATCAGTAGAAAAAGGAAAATTGTATAAAGTTCCAATCCTACAATTAAATTCTTGATATTTGCATTTTATTTTCCTAATGTTATCTATTTTCTTCCAAATCTTTTTAATAGAACTAATTTTATTAAAAAAACCTAATATGGGTGAAAGCTGATTATATTTAATTAGGTTTTCGTGTTTTTTTACCGAAGTGGTTTTATCTATACTATTTTTGTTTAAATAAAGATTCTTGAGTACACAGTAAATACATTCACTTGTGAAATTTCTACCTTCTTCTAAATTTGAACAATTTGAACAATTTATTATCAATATCTTCTCTTTTTTATCATCTAAAGCATCCTTTACTTGGAAATGGCTTAACTTATCTATTTTCGATGTCATCTAAATTATTTGTTTAAATCTAAATTTAAAAAGTCCATTTTTATTAATTTAAGGGAATTGAATGTTATTTCTGAATGAAAAACTTTTTTTATTGTGATAAATTTAACATTTTATATTTAAAGTGATTATTCATGGGACACCGTAAAAAACACGCACCAAGGCATGGCTCTTTAGCATTTCTTCCAAGAAAAAGAGCTGCACAACCTAAAGGCCGGGTAAGACACTGGTTAGATGCGTCTGATAATATTACATTTCTAGGATATGCTGGTTTCAAGGCAGGTATGACACATATTACTTATATTGAAGATCAGAAAAACAGCCCCTATTTTGGAAAAGAACTAATGAAACCTGTTACGGTCGTTGAAGTACCACCTCTGATTTTGATTGGTATAAGGGTGTATAATGAAGATGATTATGGTAGATATATCGTAGGAGATATTTTTTCACCCGAATTGAATGATTATCTTAGTCGAAAGATTACCCTTCCAATTAAAGAACAATATGATTTTGAAGGGAATAAAGAAAAACTATTAAACGCCCTTAGTTACAACAGCCAAATTAGAGGAATTTTTCAAACTCAACCCCATCTCACATCTTTACCAAGGAAAAAGCCAGATCTTATTGAAATTAAATTAAATTCCATTGGAAATCCAAAGGATGAATTTGCTTATGCTCTAAATTTACTAGGAAAAGAAATTAAGGCTAGAGACATGTTAACCGAAGGAGAGCTAGTCGATATATTATCAGTCACAAAGGGAAAGGGATTCCAAGGTCCCGTGAAAAGATTTGGTGTTAAAATATTAACAAGGAAAAACAGTAAAATAAGGAGAGCTGTTGCCTGCATTGGTCCATGGCATCCTGCTAGAGTACTTTATACCGTTCCACGTCCAGGACAATTAGGGTTTCATCAGAGGACGGAATATCATAAGAGAATTATGGTAATCGGAGAAAATGAAGAAGAAATCAATCCAAAGGGAGGTTTTGTTAAATATGGAAATGTTAATGGAGATTATCTTCTTCTATTAGGCTCTATACCTGGACCAAAAAATCGATTAGTAAGAATAAGAAAAACAATAAGACCTAGAAAATCCTTTACGATTAAATCACCTGAGATAACATTTATTAGTAGGGAAAGTCAACAAAGAAAATAATATAAGATTGTGATTCTATGGAAAAAGTTAATGTTTATGATCTAGATGGCAACAAGAAAAATCTAGTTGATATGCCGCATTTGTTCAATGTTAAGCCTCGAAGGGATCTTGTTCAGCTAGCAAGTGCAGTTTCTTCAAGTAGAAATAAACAAATTCAAGGAAGAAATAAAAGGGCAGGTTTAAGAAATACCGCTGAAGGTTGGGGAACAGGTCATGGAATGTCAAGAGCCCCACGTATTAAAGGTTCTGGGTTCCCTACGTCTCGAAATGTAGGGAGAGTCCCTTTTGCAAAGGGAGGGAGAAGAGCTCACCCCATAAAAACAGATAAAATTGTTGAAAAAAAATTAAACAAAAAAATTAACAAGTTATCTATAATTTCTGCGATATCTGCTTCTGGTAATCAAGAATGGGTGAAAAAACGGGGTCATATAATTAAAAACATTCCTGAAATTCCTTTAGTGATCGATGATAAAATACAAACAGTTAAGAAAACTAAATTTCTGTATTCAATCCTTACAGAACTAGGATTAGCAGAAGATTTGATTCGAGCAAAAAAAGGAAAAAAAATTAGAGCTGGAAAAGGGAAGAGACGGGGGCGAAAATATAAAAATAAGAAGAGCGTTTTAATCGTAATTAAGGAAGATTTCGGAGTAATTAAAGCATCAAGAAATATTCCGGGTTTAGATGTTATAAAAATTGAAAACTTGTCAATCGCAAATTTAGCACCTGGAGGGTTACTAGGGCGATTAAGTTTATGGACTCAGTCAGCTTTTAGTGAATTAGAAAGGTACGAGGTGTTAGTTTAGCTTGGAAAGTTATTATAAGATTATTCAAAGGCCCTTGATAACTGAAAAAACCTTCGATATTATTGAGAGGGAAAATAAGTTAGTTTTTATAGTTAATAAAAAAGCTAATAAAAGCCAGATAAAGCAAGCAATAGAGAAAATACATAATGTCAAAGTGATCAAAGTGAATACAATCATAACACCTAAGGGGGAAAAAAAAGCTTTAATTAAACTCCACCCAAATTATTCTGCTCAAGATATCGCTATCGATTTAGGCATTTTTTAATAAATTTTCTTTGTTCATCTCCAAGAAATCAAGCATAACAAAATCTTTAAAGCTAAGAATTTTTAAATTATCCAACAAACCTACTTCATTAGATTCAATTAATTTCCTATATTCTTTATGATTTAAAATTAAAATGAATATGAAATATTGCGAGAAAAAATTTTCTAGTAGTTTTTTAATATCTTTTAAATTGTTATCTTCTAATATTAAAAATAAAATTTTCTCTTCAATAAAGAAAAGATTTGGCTTTAGACGATAATAATCTAAATTGTTCAATTGCAGGTTTTTAACAAATTGAGTGTTAAACTTAGAGATATCCTGAAAATTAAAATGACTTAATGA
>JAHLWJ010000044.1 GCA_019057975.1 Promethearchaeota archaeon
AAAGGGGAGATGAAGTAATTGTCGTAGATAATCTCTCTGATTACTACGATGTTCAACTGAAGAAAGACAGATTGAAACAAATCAAGGATAAAGTTAAGTTTTATCAGTTAGATATTGCCAACTTGGAAAAATTAAGAGAGGTTTTTAAGGAGGATAAAATAGATAAAGTTTGTCATTTAGCTGCTCAGGCGGGGGTAAGATATTCCTTGATCAATCCTTTTGAATATGAGAGAACAAATATTCTTGGCACCCTAAATATTTTGGAGTTAATGAAAAGGTTTAAAATTAAGGATTTTATCTTTGCCTCCAGCTCAAGCGTGTACGGAGGTAATAAAAAAATACCTTTTTCAGTAAAAGATAGGGTGGATGAACCCATCTCTTTATACGCTGTTACAAAAAGGTCAAACGAATTGATGGCTTATGCTTATCATAAACTTTACGGTTTTAATTGCATTGGCCTAAGGTTTTTCACTGTTTACGGACCTTGGGGAAGACCAGATATGGCTTTATTCAAATTTACAAGGAACATCTTAAAAGGAAAACCAATTGATGTTTATAATTGTGGTAAAATGAAAAGGGATTTTACCTATATTACTGATATTATTGACGGAATTTTGAGCGCGTTGGAGAAGAACCTCGGATTTGAAATGTCTAACCTGGGTAATTCCACATCTATAAAGTTAAATTACTTCATAGAGTGTATCGAAAAAGAATTAGGCAAGAAAGCAAAAAAGAATTTAATGGAAATACAGCCAGGGGATGTTCCGGAGACATTTGCAGATATAAAGAAAAGTAAAGAGATGCTTGGTTTTGAACCCAAGGTGAAAATAGAAGAAGGAATTAAAAAATTTATTAAGTGGTATAAGGGATATTATGGAATTAACAAATAAAAAATTGGCCTTGTTTTTTACTGAGGGAATTTCTTTAGAGATTTGGGAGAAAGTAGGAAATCTGGATCGAGAAATTAAGCCTTATAAGGAACTGGCAAAATGTTTCAATGAAATATATTTCTTTACTTACGGCAAAAGGGATGATTTAAAATATCAAGCTATTCTTCCCCAAAATATAAGAATTTTCCCAAATAAGTGGAATCTTTCCTCAAAAATTTATAGCTTTTTGTTGCCTTTCTTTTATAGAAAAGAACTGCAAAAAGTTGATATTTTAAAAACAAATCAGATGGGTGGTTCTTGGACAGCTTGGTTGGCAAAGTTTCTTTTTCGGAAGAAACTAATTATTCGCTGCGGTCATCAATGGAGGTGGGACTTGGAAAAAAGTAAAGTTAAAAGATGGAAAATTTTACTGGTTAGTTTAATTGAAGGTTTTATTTATAGAAAAGCTGATGCCATTATTGTTACTTCTACTATAGCTAAAAAGGACATTGAGCAATATTATAAAATCCTTTCTTCCAAAATAGAGATTATCCCTAATTATATAGATACAGATTTATTTAAACGGAAAAAGAAGAAAAAAGAAGAAAAAAGAATTTGTTTTGTTGCGAGGCTTGTACATCGTAAGAATCTTCTTAATCTCTTGAAATCGGTAGATGGATTAAATGTAAAGTTAGTAATTTTTGGCAATGGAGAATTACGAGAAAAACTAAAGAAAAAAACAAAAGAAATAAAAAGCGCAAAAATAGAGTTTCGAGGAAATATTCCTAATAATCTCCTACCAGAAGAACTAAATAAAAGTGAGCTATTTATTTTACCTTCATTCTACGAGGGAAATCCAAAAACATTGCTTGAGGCGATGAGCTGTGGTTTGCCTTGTGTGGGTACAAATGTTGAGGGAATAAAAGAGATAATAAAGCACAAAGAAAACGGTTATTTATGCGACACCGATGCAAATTCAATCAGGAAAGCAATTTTAAAGGTTTTAGAAGACAAACATATTAGAACAACACTGGGTCAAAACGCCAGAAGAACAATTTTAGAAAACTTTGGTTTAGAGAAAATTTTAGAAAAAGAAATAAATATCTATGAAAATTTATGATAAAAAGAACAAAAGGTTAATTCTTTTGGAAAAAAAAGCAAATTCTGAATTCTGGGATAAGCATTGGGAACTAAAAATCTCATTATTAAAGTTAAAGAAGGTAAAAAATAATAGGTTTATTAGAAAATTTACAAATAAGTTCTTAAGTCCTGGAGTAAAAGTCTTGGAAGGTGGGTGTGGAATAGGGCAAAATGTTTTACGGGCTAGAAGATTGGGGATACGATGCTTATGGAGTAGATTCTGCGGAAAACACCATAAGAAAGGTAAAGCAAAATTTTCCAAAATTAAAGTTGTATGTTCAAGATGTTAGAGAGTTAAATTTTCCAGATAATTTTTTTGATGGTTATTGGTCTTTGGGAGTAATTGAACATTTTTGGGAAGGATATAAAGAAATTTTAAAAGAGGCAAAAAGGGTAATTAAACAAGGGGGATATTTGTTTTTGACTTTCCCTTATATGTGAGCTCTAAGAAGATTAAAAGCAAGATTAGGAATTTATGAAACCTCGAAACATAACTTAAAGATTGATAATTTTTATCAATTCATTTTAGATATAAAAAAAGTTAAAGTAGATGTGGAAAAATATGGATTTAAATTGATCTCAAAATATCCATACAATGCTGCCAAAGGTATAAAAGATGAATTTTTCCTCTTAAAACCGATTTTACAGAAAATTTACAATAGTCAATAAACCAAAATGAACATCAAAAAGATAAAAACTATTGCTAAAAAATTTCCTTTTATAGTAGCTTATTATAGATTTATATATAGAATTTATAAAGAAATTATACTTTTTACAAAACTGATAAAATTTCATATTAGAAATCTTTCATTTAATTATCATGTTTCCATTTCTACCCAACATATTCATATATTATCTAAAATAAAAAGCCCTTCGCTAGAACAATTCTTTAATCAAAAGACAGTTAAATTTAAGAAAGGTAGCTATCTTTATTATCTGCCACCTCAAGATAATTTATGGTTTAATAATATACTAAAAAATTATCCTAAAGGTTCTGCTCTAAAGATATTAAAAACTTCCGGAAAGGCAAATGAACGTATCTATATCCGAACTAAAAATAAACCTATTTCTCAACAGTATTTATTTCCAAATTCCCACGAAATGCTCTCCTCTTGTAATTATTTAAACACCTTTAAGATTACTCCTCGAATATACGATTTGGCTTATATACAACTTGGAAAAGATTTTTTTCCAACATTTATCGTAGAGCATATAAATGGACGAGAACCTGATTACAAAGAATGTAAAAGATTTCAAAATCGTATTAAAACTCTAATAAATAAAGAATTATTGTCAATTATAAGTGTTAAACCTTGGCATAAAACAACCGATTTTTCCTGTCCACATTGCTCAGGAAATTTATTAATTAATGATAATAATACTTTTTATGTTGATTTTCAAAACTTTGTCATTAATACAAATAAGGCAATGAAAGAGGAATCAAGATTAGCTAAAAATTATAGTCATTTCGGGTCAAAATATTTTGTTAGAGGAGGTAAATATTTATATCAATCTGTACCTCAATATTCAAAATATGGTAAGAGAGATACAGACATTCGATGGAATGTTATTGAAGATATGCTATCAAAAAGTAATTTGACATTATATAAAAAGGTAGTTTTTGATATTGGTTGCAATATTGGCATGATTATAGGGAAATGTCTCAATTCAGGAGCTTTTTGGTGTGTTGGATGGGATAGGTCAAATTTAATCTCTCATACTGACAGAATATTATCTTTGTTGGGATATGGTCGATATAACTTATATGGGGCTGACTTAGATCAGAATTATCAATTCCATCGCGATGTTCCTAATCACTTGGAAAACATGGTAGATGATGCTTTTTTGTTTTTTTTATCTATGCGTGCTCATATCGGTTTCCCAAGAAATTTATTAAAAATGCCTTGGAGATATATGGTTTACGAAGATCATCAAAATGAAGAAAGAAATATGGACAAATATTTAGCAGAAATTAAAAAAATTATAAAAATAAAAGTTTTGGGTCATTCATCTATAACCGATGCTGATTCTTTTCGCAGGCCATTGGTTTTATTAGAAAAGTTATAAATTAACTGTAGAAACTTTTAAAGGTGAGTTAAGCTAAGTAGATTTGGAGCTAAAGAAATACTCAATCCAATTTGGGGAAATATGGGTAGTAGTAAAATAAGAATTTTTATATTTGGAAGAGATAAAATCAATTGGTCAATTGATAAAGACAGAGAGGCGATTGTTTCTTTGTTAAAAGAAAATGGTTTCCGGATCACAGAGAGTATTTTTGAAGCAACTCACATTTTCTGCGTCTGGTATGATTTATTACTCAATTTTAAACATCGTTGGTTAAGTTATTTTAAAAATCTCTTCAACAAAAAACTGATTGTGATAATTACTAATGATATTACTTTTACCCCAGAGAAGGTAAATTTTCTCATGAAATTTGTCGATGTCTGTATTGCTCCATCTGAGAAAATGTTCAATTTTTTAAAGAAAAAAATAAAAGTGTATAAAATTCCTTTTTTTGTTGATCCACAATTATTTAAACCTTTAAAATTATCAAAACAAAAAATTTGCAAAAAATTAGGAATAAACTATGAGAAAATCGAAAATAAAATTATTATAGGATCGTTCCAACGCGACTCTTTGGGTAAAGACTTATCGCAACCAAAATGGCAGAAAAATCCAGATTTATTGATTGAAATTTTAGAGAAATTACCAAAAGAAAGATATCTCCTTTTACTTGCCGGTCCAAGAAGACATTATATTGTAAGAAAATGTAGAGAAAACGGAATACCCTTTTTGTTTTATGGAGATGCTTCTTATCTTGAAAAGTGGAAAGATGATATCCTAGTAAACAATTCATCTTTAGAGATCATTAATTATCTTTATAATCTTACTGATATTTATATTGTTTCTTCCAAAAGCGAAGGAGGACCAAAACAAGTTATAGAAAGCTCTTTTACTAAAACTTTGATTTTTAGCACCAAAGTAGGATTAGCTCCAGATATTTTGTCTCCTTATTTATTATTTGAAGAGGATGAGATTCAATCTTTGATTGAGAAAATTGAAAAATCCTTTAAACAACCCCAGGAATTTAATAAGTACATTGAATATAATTTTCAAAAAGCTAGAGAAGGAATAGACTTAAAGGTTTTGAAAGAGAAATATAGAAGGGTAATCTTAGAAAATTTAAAATGAAAATCCATATTTCTTACAAATTTCAAAAAGGTACTTGGGGCGGTGGAAACCAGTTTTTAAAAGCGTTAAAAAAAGAATTTGTAAAAATGAACCTGTATGAGGAAAATCCAGAAAAAGCAGAAATAATTTTATTAAATAGTCATCATAATTTCGACGAAACGTTTAGATTAAAAATAAAATATCCTCAAAAAATTATTATTCATCGCATAGATGGACCAATCCAAATAATTAGAGGGAAAGATAAGATTTTAGACAAAGTAATTTTACAATTTAATAATCTTGTTGCCGATGGAATAGTTTTTCAATCAAACTGGTCGAGAAATCAGAACAAAAAACTTTTTGGAATTTCAACAGAATATGAGACAGTTATTCATAACGCTTCAGATAATGAAATTTTTAACAAAAATAACAAAAGAGAATTCAATCCCAATGATAAAATTAAACTGATAGCTACCAGTTGGTCCTCTAATTGGCGAAAGGGATTTGACATTTACAAATATTTGGATGAGAACCTCAATTTTAATAAATACGGGATGACTTTTGTTGGTAATTTACCAATTGAGTTTAGAAACATAAAATGGATTAAACCTATTTTACCAGAAAAATTAGCAGAAATTTTAAAGCACCACGATATCTATGTTACTGCTAGTCAGGGTGATCCCTGTTCTAATTCTTTAATTGAAGCATTATCTTGTGGTTTGCCAGCAGTTACTTTAAATAATGGGGGGCACCCAGAGTTAGTTCAAAAAGGTGGCGAACTATTTAACAGCAAAGAGGATATTATAGAAAAAATTGAAAAAGTTGCGCAAAATTATTATTACTATCAATCGCAAACTCCAGAATTTTCCATTAAAAAAGTTGCGCAAGAATATTATGAACTTGCCAAGAGAATTTATAATGATGTTAAGGACAAAAGATATCAGTCAAAACAAGTTAAATTTTCAACAAAAATAAATTTTTACAAAATGAACTTCATGATTTCGAAATGGAAGGGATTAAATAAACTAACAAAAATAAGCAAAAAATTATGGATTTTAAAAAATTAGGAAGGTTGAGCAAAGATACTTGGAATAAGTTAGCTACCAAAGATGCAGAATTTTATATTCTTACAAAAAAAGGTAAGGAAGACAAAGGATGGGGTAAAAAAGAATTTTTAGAAACAGGTCAAGACCAATGGGCTAAATTTAAAAGCTTACTATCCCATTATGGATTATTAAAAGATATAATCTCAAAAAACAAGATAACTTTAGATATGGGTTGTGGTGTAGGAAGAATAACTTTTGCAATAGCTAAGGACTTTTCTAAGGCTATAGGGGTGGACGTATCGGAAGAGATGATTAAAAAAGCACAAAAATATCAAAAAAATTTAGATATCAAAAATGTAGAGTTTTTAGTAAATAATGGAGTAGATTTATCTTTGCTTTCAGATAATTCTATAGATTTTGTATTCAGTTATATTAGCTTACAACACTGTCCTTCTTCAAGACAAGTTTTAGAATATATTAAGGAATTCTCAAGAGTCCTAAGGCCCAAAGGCGTTTGCTTGTTTCAAGCCAGAGTATCCCCCAATCTTAAAAGATACATTAGATTTATGTTGTCCAAAAAATTAGCAAAGATTAAACAGCTATTCAAAAAAAAATATCACACAAAGAACGCATTTATGGGCAATTGGTGTTATTATCCCAATGTTTACAAAATAGTTTCTCAATATTTTTCTTCCTTTTATTTATTGCAAACACCAATAGAAATTTATAAAGATCGTTTTTGGAAACTTAATACTGAATATGAAAGATGGAAAAGAAGTTTCTTTATTTGTATTAAAGAATAGGTTAAAGATTCAAAGAAAATATATGAAAAACGAGTCTTGCTCAAATTTTTAGCAGAATATAGAGTTTTTGTTCTTTGAGATAAATCCTGTTAAGCTTCCTTCTAAAAAGAAGGGAGCATCAAGTGTCTAAAGATAGTAGAGGACTCTGGATTAAGGTTATTAAACCTCGTATCCCTAAGTATTGTGTTTGTCCTTCGTGTGGATTAAAACAGCGGTTTAAGAAAGAAAATGAACATTGGAAAACAGTCAAAGACTTTCATCTTGATAAACCAGTTCTGTTTAAGGTACTTGTTGTATCCGCTAAATGCCTAAATCCTCACTGCAAGGTGAAAAGTTTTCCCTTGCCGGTAAAGGGAATCACAAAGTACCAAAGAACAACGAATCGAGTGATTAAAGAAGGTGTAGCCAGTAATATCTTAAACAATATTCCTGCAGAGAAGATAAGGGAACGTTTTGTCCGCTCTCTTAACGTTACTGGCTCCCGACGTACTCTTGATCGCTGGAAACACAAAGAAGCTGATAAGCTAAACTTCAAAGGCCTTATAGAAAAACTAAAACCTTCGAGAGTGCTTTGTCTTGATGATCTTGACCCTGAAAGATCTACCTGTAAACACCTTATAACTTCAGATAGGATAAAAGGGTATATCCTCTATCTTGATGCTCTTCTAAATCAAAGTGAAGAAGAAGTAGTGAGGTATCTTACCACCCTTAAAAGTTTAGGAATAAATGAAGTTGCCTGCTTCATTGTGGATATGTGGAAGTCTTTTCCGCCAGCTATACACAAAGTTTATCCAGAGGCAAAGATCCAGTACGATTACTTTCACATCTGGGAAGCTGTAAATCGTCACCTAGATAATGCTATGAAAGATTACTCCCGCTATCTAAGATATGTAGGAAATCCTGAGCTTGCTAAAAGAGTGTGGTGCTATAGAAGGATTTTTCTAAAGCACCCCAAAAGATATACTGAGAAGGATAAGAAAATAATGGATGAGATTATCTTATCCTGCGAACAAGAACTTCCTGCAAACATCCTTGTTTTGAAAGATCGAATAAGAGATATCTTCGAGAACAGTTTATCACAAGACGAAGCCTATGAAAAAAAGAACAAGCTATACTTTGAAGGCTGGCACAAGAAAAATCGTCACTTTAAAAAGATCATTAAGTCATTTATAAGTATTCCTACGTGTGAGTATATGTTTACTTATCTCAAAGAACCTGATGTTCTAAGATCTGGTAATTCAGAGAACTCCATTAAACTGGTCAGATCCTGGGAAAATCCCAGATATGGTTTTAGGACCACCAAAGGTCTTCAAGATCACCTGAAGCTATATCAAAAGATGAAATATTTAGGGAAAATATAATTTAAAACAAAAAATTTCCCTCAAGTGACCACCTGACAAGGAAAAGAGCGAAAAAGTTGCTAAAAATTTGAGCAAGTTTCTTAAAAACATTAAATATTATTTTTGGGCAACTTATCGGAGAAAAATTTTAGATAGATTATTAGAAGAACATAAGCATTATTATAAAGGTATTGTTTTAGATATCGGAGGCAGAAATAGAGGAAAATTTAAAAAGCCAAGAGATAAAGTTGAAAAATGGATTTTTGCCGATATTGGAGAAAAATACAATCCTGATGTTGTTTTAGATGTTTGCAATATGGAGAAAATCGAAGATGAGAGTGTCGATGTTATAAATACTACCGAACTTTTTGAACATGTAGAAAATCCGAAAAAGGGGTTGAGAGAGTGCTATCGAGTTCTTAAAAAAGATGGAGTGATGATTTTATCGACTCCATTTTTATATCCCATTCATCCTGACCCATATGATTTTCAAAGATGGACAGAAGATAAATGGAGGAAAGTTTTAGAACAAATTGGTTTTAAAATTGAAAAATTCGAAATAATGGGAAGATATTTTACAGTTTTAGCGGAGACAAAAAAGTTATTTATTAAATCCCTTCCTAAAGTTTTGAAACGGCTTTGTTATTTATTTTATCCATTCTATGATCTGGCGGCAAGATTAGACGATCTCAGCTTGGTTAAAAATCATCCCAAATTAGGAAAATTCCACGGAGGGTATTTTATGATTGCGAGAAAATGAAATATTCGGAAACCACAAAAACAAAAATAAGGAATTACTATAAGAATCTCTATCAAAAGGGATTGGGATTAAAAGATTGGGAAGAAAGGGTGAGAAATAGGTTATCTGAAGAAAAAAACGAAGTTGTAAGATTAAAACGACTCCAATTTATATTAAATAAAAATTTTATTCCGAGTGAAAAATGTTTTATTGTTGGTGCAGGAACGGGGGGGGGGCCGGAATAGTTTTATTTAAAAAATTTAAATGTAAAGTTTATGGAATTGAACCCAATAAGGTAGCATTAGATATAATTCATAGTAAATGTAAGGAAATTGGCCTTAATCCCAACAACTTTAAAAGAATATTGCGAAAAGACTTCTTTTCCTGATGATGAATTTGATTTCGTCTACTGTTTTACAGTATTAGAACATGTAAATGATATTTCTAAATGTATAGATGAAATGATCAGGATTTTAAAACCAGGAGGCACTATTTATATAAATACCCCAAATTATCAATTCCCATATGAGCGTCATTACAAAATTCCTTTCCCAACCTTCTTTCCAAAAATATTTGGTTATATATTTCTGCGAATACTAAATAGGCCCACAAAATATTTTAATAAAAATATAAAGTATAGTACTGTAAAAAAGCTTAATAAAATCCTTTCTAAAAAAAGTAATATTATTTAGTCCAGGTTGTATAAAGGTGAATATTTGGAAACAAAAACAATTCCACAGCTATTTTATGCCTTTATTAAACATAGATTGTTAATATATCCTAATCAGGAAATTATTATAAAAAAATGTAAATGATTATAACGAGCGGAATTGAATTTCAAAAATACAAAACAAGAGGATCTGGTTATCATTGGGAGCAAGTAAGTAAATCGCTAAGAAAAAGAAATATTTTTGTGGTGGCAAGATATGAATTGATTTTAAGTTTAATTGGAGACGAAATGAAGGGCAAAAAAGTATTGGATATTGGGTGTGGAGACGGAGTTTTAAGTTATTTACTCGCTAATAAAGGTGCTAATGTTATAGGTATTGATAATTTAAAAGAAGTCATAAAATTTGCCAAAGAAAGATGCAAAAATTTAGAAAATCTAAATTTTTTGGTGGCTTCTACTTATGAATTACCTTTCGAGAATGACAGTTTTGATTATGTAGTTTCTTCAGAAGTTGTTGAACATTTAGAGCAACCAGACAAAATGCTATCTGAGGTAAAAAGAGTCTGGAATCAAAAGGGAAAAGTAGTTATTACTACCCCTTTGAAATTTACAGAAAACCCCTTAGATAAAATGCATTATCAAGAATTTTTTGAAGATGAGTTCAGGAAATTATTAGAAAAATATTTTGAAGATATAAAAATAATTAAGTCCCATCCGTTATTTTGGGTAGAGTTTCAAAATAAAGCTATATCAAGGCGTTCTTTTAATAAGATTCTTTTGAATTTTTTAAATCTCCTTTTGGGGGTTAATCCATTCTTAAAAACAAAGAGTTGGAGATATTATGCTCTTCAAACCGCTATTATAGATGGGCGATTTTATCATGAAAAAATTTAAAAATTTTATCAAGATTCTAATTCACACATATCTTATTGATAGCTTTTATCTTACTTTTCCTCCAGTTGTTGGTATCTTAATTAGTTTAGCAACTTTGCCGATAATTTTAGCCAACTTACCAGTGAATGATTATGGAACATTTCAGTTTGTTTTAGCCTTGCAGATTTGGCTTATAACCATAAGCGGGAAAAATATTACTGCTGGCGCTAAAAGAGGGATTGCCAGAGGCCTAAATGGAACTTTTCTTCTTGCTTTTTTTTCTCGTCTTAAGCTGTTGGTTGCTATAGGGTTGATCAGTTGCGGTATCTCTTTTTTTATTTATAATTTTGGATTAACTACTTTAGCTTTATTACTGTTGATAGTAAGTATTTTTTTAATATTAGGTTACCCGTTTCAAATAAGTTACATTACCTTTTTTGTTGCTAAAAAACAATTTAAAATAATGGTGATATGGCAAGTAATTACTTTGTCTATAGTTCCAATTGTTTCTGCTCTTACTGCTTTCTTTACCCACAACATTATAAAATTCGCAATTATTCAATTAGGAGTAACTGCGCTTATTGGTTGGTTAGGATGGGGTTGGGTGGTGAAGAAAAATAAACTCATCTTTGCTTATAAAAAAAGGGAGATTGACAAAGAGTGTGTTTCTTATGGATTAAAACTAGTTCCTGCTGACTTAATTACCGTAACTGCTGCCAAAATTTCTCATTTTATTATTGGCCCATTTTTGGGCTTCGAAAACTTAGCTCTATTTTCTGTTGCTAATAACCTCCGGAATAAATTTGCCGGTTTTATGAAACAAGCTCGGCCTTTATTATATTCCGACTTTGCTAAAAATGATAAAGATAAACTAATTAATACTCTGAAATCTAAGATAAAATATATTGTCATTGTTTCATTTATTATTAGTTTAGCTTGTATAACTGCTGGCTATTTATATATTAAATTATTTCTCCCTACAAGTTATCAAACCGCTATAATTTATTTCTTTATCTTGAGCCTAGGACTGCCAGTTATTATATTCCAGATAATTATGCATACTATATTAGAGACTAATTTTCGCTATAAGGAATTAATGGCATTAGCTATTTTGCCAAATTTAATAAAAATAGTTCTAATTCTCGGCTTAGGAGTTGCTTTCAAAATTATAGGTATTTGTTGGGGAATTGTCATAGGTGGATGGCTTAATTTTATTTTATATTATGTTTTAACTTTGAGAAGAGAAAAGGTAGTAAAGTTCTTAAACAATCATCCCTTGGTCAGAAAAGTAATAGCGAGATACTAATATGCCGCTCAAAATGTATCGTAAAAAGGCAAGTTCTTCGCAATTTTGGGAAGAATATTCGAAAAAATTTTTGCAAGAAAATTCTTTAGAGGAATTATATTAAAGCTTTCTATCAATTCTACTATAATAGGGATCTCCAAAAATGTTTGTGGAGTATGATTAACCCAACTTCCACAAAAGTAACTGTTTTTAAGGAAGTTGGGCAGGCGAAACTCTTTATTTACCAGAGTTGTTCTTCGAAAAATCAAAAATAGTGACAACGCGAAATAGTAACTAAATAAACTCGTAAACTCCCATAAATACTCATTTCCTTTTTAGAAATGTGGAAGTTGGGTTAAGATTATTAAAAATAGTTTAATAAAATTGAGAGCAAATTTCCAAAATCTTAATATTATTAAAATATGGTTTAACCAAAGATTGTAAATAACCTATGGGCTCAATGGAGATTATGTAACAGCAAAAAGAAAAAATAATGGATAGAATCGTCTTGACATAAATAAACGTAAATTATTAAACAAAATAATTGGTTTTACCTTTATAAGGTTTCCTTTGTAAAAAGAAAAATGGGCAGATTTATAATATAAAAAAATGTTAGAGTAAAGAAAAGGGAAAGAATGAAGAGAATTTATTATAAGTATGAAAATCTTCATGCAGTTAAGGAATATCGATTTCCCAAACAGTGTAACTTACTTTTCCACAACATACGATATTTTTGGTTTCCAAAAACATAAAATCATGGAATAACTATTAAGTAATGGAATGTCTATTAATCTAAAGATAAGCATGATAATGTCTGTATATAACGGTGAGAAATATTTAAGAGAAGCCATAGAGAGTGTCCTCGCTCAAACCTTTACAGATTTTGAGTTTATTATTGTCAATGATGGTTCTACAGATAACTCACTTAAAATAATTCAAAGTTATAGGGATGAAAGGATAAAAATAATAAACAATGAAAAGATTATCGGATTGACGAAGTCATTAAATAAAGCAATAAAGCAAGCAAAGGGAGAATATATTGCAAGACAGGATGCAGATGACATATCTATGCCTAATCGTTTAAAGGAACAGGTAAAAATATTAGATCGACTTTTCTGTGTAGGGGTAGTTTGCTCATGGGTGCTCTTTATCGATCGAGCAAGTAAAGAGATAGTATTAAGAAAGGTCCTACAGTGGGAGAAGACAAAAAAGATTTTCAAGTATGAGAATTTAATAGTCCACGGTGCCGTTATGTTCAGGAAATATTGTTTTGAAAAAGTGGGAGGATATACTGAATCGCAATATTATGGTCAAGATCGGGATCTTTGGGGAAAAATGATTCAAAATCATGTGGGATTTTACATTATACAAAAACCGTTATACAAATATCGTATAAGCACCGAAAATTTAGGAGTTAAGGAGAAAGGAGATAAAAAAAAATCCTGTGAGACGAAATATAAATTCTGGTTGGTATCTTTGTACCTTCAAGAAAACAAGCCTAAGGAGGCTGTAAAGCTCCTGCTTCCTCTTCTAAAACAATATCCGTTATCTTTTAAGGCCCTTTCTTATTACCTCATTTCCTTTTTTCCTAACAAACCACGTCGTTTCATAATGTGGAAACTACGCTTATTTATAAGAAAAATTATTGAAGAGGTAATTCTATGAATAATATGTTATCTGGATTGCATCGAAGAGGAAATTTCTCATTATTGTTATTAATAGTTCTCCTGAGTTTGCTCTTGGGTTTTTACCTAGTAAATAATGAGTCTATGTTTTATTTCTTCCTAATAGTTATTATGATAGTATTTATATTCTTGAAGCCTATTATAGGAATTTATCTTGCTCTTATTTTTGACCTCTGGTTTAGCGGAATTAAATTTCTAGGTGCAAACCCTCGTACATATATAGCCGGCGTATTAATTAGTATTATGGTGATATCATATATTTTACTAAAAAGAGGGAAAGTGTATGCTTCTCCTTTGAAAAAAATATTTTATCCAGCGATAGCTTTTATAGTATGGGTTTTGGTTGTAAATCTATTCATTGCAAAAGCAGAAATTCCGGCTTCTTTAAGAAATGCTTCAACTTTTATTACCAGATTTTCTTTCTGTTTTCTGATACCTTATTTTGTTGATCAAGAAAGAAAACTGAAAAGTTTACTATTCTTTCTTCTTTTTATTCTTAGTATCTCTTCATTTATTGGAATTGCACAGGTTATTATTGGTGGTCCTTTTTATTCAATAAGAAGCTTTTTTGGCAAAATACCCTTTGATTTTACTTGGCATAATAGAGCAGTAGGAATATCCTTAGGGCCTATTGATCTTTCTTATCAATTGCTCGCCGGCTCTATTATTGCAGTTGCAATGTTTGTAAGTTTTGAATCTAGTAATTTCTTTGAGAAAGTATTTATAGGAATTTCATCTTTACTTATAGGCATTGGTTTATTATTTTCCTATACAAGGACTGCAATTGCTGGGTCCCTAATTAGCATTTTGGTTATGTTTATACTATTCTGGAAAGTAAAACGGAAATTTAAATTTGAGAGAGTTCTTATGCCAATTTTGGCTATTTTTTTTGTTGTAGGCTTAGTGCTTAATGCTTCAAACTTAATTCCATATAAACTCACAAACCTTGGCGGTCCTTCATTAGAAGGTAGAATTCCACTTTTTGAGACGGCTTTACGAATTATAAAGGGAAATCCACTGGGTACGGGAATTACTTATTATAAGGAGAAAGCTGAAGAAAAATATTATTATGTTAAAGATACCTATGAAGATGCTAGAATTGTATTGCTCACTACTGCTCATAACCATTTTCTTTTAATTGCAGGGTATTATGGAATAATAGGCCTACTAATATTTTTGATATTCTTAAAGAAAACATTTCAGGCATCGGTTTTGTTTTATAAACGCAGCACAGACTACCTATTAAGAGGATTATCAATAGGGTTTTTAGCATATGAGTGTGGCTATATTTTTCATTTCTTTTTTCATAATGCTGGCCCCTTTAAGGGAGACATTATATTTTGGTACATTTTGGGAATGATGCTCTCAGGTTTGAATATTTCCTTAAGATTGGGACAAAATAAAAAGATTTCTTGAAAATGAATATTGTATAAAAAGCTTCCATAACTTAAGGAAGTCGGTCCCTTAGAGGAAACCAGAACAAAGATTAGTAACACTTTAAAGCGTTTTTGATTTCTATACCATTTTTCATCCGAAGGGAAGGGGATTTAAAAGGCCTCGTGTTCTAAAAGCTATATATTTAAAAGTATCGGAATTTCATTTTCTTGGTGTATCTACCTGAATATATAGTTCATTTTTCATTCCATAACGCTGGGCTCTTTCTGGGGAACGAATTTTTTGGTACTTGACTGAAATATTACTGTGTAGAATAAGAATTTCGATAAAGTAAACTGAACAATTTTTATCATAAGCGCGTGAGCAGACAGTAAACTGTTAAGGACTTCAAGGAGATCGCTTTACATGAAATATCAAGTTTCTGAGTGCAGAAAAGCTGGCATCTTAACAATTATCCAATCAACTCATGCTTCATTGAAAGGTCTCAAAACAAGTGGATTATTAGGGCGATACAAACGACTGCTGGCAGAGTACAATAAAATATTCCATGTCGTATTATATTCCAGTGACACTATTGATTATTCAACAAAGCTTTGCATAGAACATCATCCAATGCCGTGGTTACCCTCTGCATTCGGTTTGCATCATGCTCTATTTTATTTTTGGTTAGTTTTACAAGCTCCTCGAATGAAAGGGGTTATCAAGGTGTTTGGGAGCAATATACCAGTCTTGCCCTTTATTCGCTTTCTTTCGGGTCGGAAGATGGTAGTTACATACCAATGGAGTTATGCTGAGCAATCTCAGTTGTGCAAAAAAAGTGATTTGAGATACTGGTTGGGTGGACTATTTGAATGGTTAGCGCTAAAATCTGCCGATTTTGTTTTAGTTACTACAAAGCGTTTGCAAAATAGAATTAAAAGTGTTTATAGGAAGAGAACCTTTCTGTCTCCCAATTGGGTTGATCTTTCGGAAGTAAATAAGATAAATAGTTCAATATTAAGAAGTAAATCTTTGATTTTATATGCCGGTCGACTCCACAGGATTAAAGGAATAGATTATCTTATTAATGCTTTCGCAGTTGTAAAAAAACGACATCCTAAAGCTTCTCTTGTAATTTGTGGTGTAGGTAATAAAATGGAACAGCTTAAATCGAAGGTTCGAAAGTTAGGTGTAGAAGATATCAAGTTCAAGGGGAGTGTACCAAACGAACAGGTGTTGAATTTAATGAAATCTTCTGCGATTTTTGTACTTCCGACCATAACAATGGAAGGGCACCCTAAAGCGTTGGTCGAAGCAATGGCTTGCGGGGCGGCGTGCATTGCTACAGATGTTCCTGGGAATAAAGACATAATTATAAACAGGAAGAACGGCCTTTTAGTTCCGCCTAAAGATGTTCAAGCATTGGCCGCTGCCCTTAGCCAATTGCTAGCTAATCATGCGTTAAGAGCTGCATTGAGTGAAAATGCCCGTAAGGACGCACTTCCGTATAATTGGGATATCATAGTCCCCAAAGAGGTCTATTTTCTACTTTCTTTAGCCTTCGGTAAACGTTGGAAAAAGAAACGCTAGCTAATCCTTGTTTGTCTAAATTATACTGAATTTCTCGATGCCTCTGCTCAGGATGAAGTTCAGCATACTTATAGATGGTTTTTTCTTCTTCCGTGAGAAGCTTGTTCGGTATCACCTTAGCTGCCAGCTCCTCATCAAGAAGGGCATTTGTTCCAAAGAGCGTATAATTTTTCCTCCAGCGATAGACCTTTTGGGTTTCAGCCCTAATATCTTGCAGATTCTTTTATCTGGAAGAAAGGAATTTTCCACGGCATCAATCAGGTCTTTCTTAAGATGAGCATTTAATCTATAGCCAGAGATGGGCTCTAATAGCTCCAATTGGTCTTTTTTTTAAAGATCCATCTCCTCTGCTTGAGAAAGGATGATATTCCTTAATCTTTCTGCGCATTAAGTCATAACAAATTAATTTCTTTTTTAGTCCTAT
This sequence comes from Promethearchaeota archaeon, assembly GCA_019057975.1. The sequence goes on from JAHLWJ010000044.1 coordinate 17,010, forward strand.
AAGGTCTGAAATATTTCATCCTTTAAGACTGAAAGAATATTATGGAACCATATGAATTGGGCAAATAGTATTTTTTCAAAACATAATATATGGTAACACTTTGGAGACTTAGTTATGCCTAAACTTTGTGTAATTATTCCATGTTTTAATTATGGTTTTTATCTAAAGCAATGCGTTAACAGCGTATTAGATCAGTCATTTCGAGATTTCGAGATCTTAATTCTTGATGATGCTTCTACAGATAATACAAGTCAGGTTGGGCAGTCCTTTCATGATAGAAGAGTAAGGTATATTAGGAATTCTGCTAATCTTGGCCATGTAGAAAATTTCAATAAAGGTATTGCTATGAGCAATAGCCAATACATCTGTATTATAGGTGCGGATGATATGATGCTCCAAAGCAATCTTCAGCAGAAAATAGACATTTTGGACAAGTACCCCAGTGTTGGATTGGTCTATTCGAGGGCCTTTATCATAGACTTGCATGATAAAATAGTAGGTCATACTTTTCAAGTAGGGCAAAGCAGTACAAATTATATTGGAGGAAGAAATGACTTTTGCAACCTTTTATTATACAATAACTATGTTATAGCTTCTAGTGTTGTTTTTTCTAGAGAATGTGTGCAGCGGCTCGGCTGTTTTAGAAAGTTTCGGTATGGTGAAGACTGGGATTTATGGTTGCGAATAGCTAAGTACTATGATTTTGCATTCTTACAAGCTCCCCTTGTAGGATACAGAGTGCATAGCTCAGGTCTGTCGAAAACTGCAAAGACCACGGGTATTGCTGAGGAAGAAATATTTAAGATTCTGGCAATCCATACACAGGAGCTCAACCAACGAATAAAAAGACAAATTATAGCAAATAATTGGGTAATTATAGCAAGAGGATATCTTAAAGAAGGCCTTTGGGACAAAGCTTTTTTATGTTTGAAAAAAGGTATAAGGGATAGTGCTTCTATTTTGTTTCATTGGGGCTTATACAAAGAATTAGCTATGAGCCTTGAACACAAATTAAAAATGACCTATAGGTAGAAATAAAATAAGCCTGCGGAGGGTATATGGTTGCAATTTCTATGCTAGGCAATCGTCACAAAAAAATGGCCTTTTGGGCCAAGGGAAAGATTTTAGACATTGGCTGTACCCACAGTTTTAACTCATATCTACGTGGCGATACAGTTGTAGGGTTTGATTTAGAAGCTCAAAATGTAATTCCGAGGAATTATAGTAGGTTTATTCGAGGAGATGCACATAATCTGAGTAAATATTTCGCAGAAACTTCTTTTGATTCAATTCTCGCCGGAGAAGTCATAGAACATTTGGAAAATCCATATCTATTTTTGAACGAATGTAGTAAGTGCCTTGTTCATGGAGGAAGGCTAATATTGACCACTCCTAATCCATATTTCTATAAAACGCTGATTGGTAATGTGTTTTTCTGTAAAGGTCAGTCCAGCGATCCGAGGCACTTGTATTATCAATTACCAAGAATGCTTAACCGCTTGCTTGCAGTTAAGGGGTTTATTTTTAAGCACATTGGTTGTGGCAATGGTTTTCCATTACCTTTTCTTTGCTATCGTTTAATTTATGTGTATGAGAAGACTCAAGATGGATAACGTGTTATGAAAATAGCAATGATAGGACTTAAAGGCATTCCTGCTAAATATGGCGGGGTAGAAAAGCATACCGAAGAAATAGCAACAAGATTGGTTGCTAAAGGTCACGAAGTAATTGTTTATTGCCGATCTCATTATACTATAGTGAATGAATATTATAAAGGGATCAGAATTGTAAGATTGCCTGCTTTAAAGCAGGAATATTTAGAAACGATAACCCATACTTTTCTTTCCGTAATACACCTTTTTCTGTTTGGTAAGAAGGTAGATATAATCCATATCCAGAGTGTCGATCCCGCTATTTTGGCTGCTCCGTTGGCTAAACCTAAAGCAAAGGTTGTAGTAACGTCTCATGGTCAGATCTATCGACAATCTGGAAAGTGGGGAAAGATAGCTAAGACATTTTCTAAGATTGCAGAAAAAGTTTTTATCTATTTTTCTGATAAAAGAATTACTGTCTCAAAAACATTAAAAGACTATTATGAGAATAAATATCAACGAGGAGTAGCTTATATCCCAAACGGTGTAGACATCCCCGTGATAAACGATTCAAAAAAGATAAAAAGATTTAATCTCAAAGAAAATGAGTATATATTGTATGTAGGAAGGCTTATCCCTACTAAAGGTTGCCATTTGCTTATTGAGGCATACAAAAACATTAAAACTGATAAAAAACTTGTAATTGTAGGTGGCTCTAGTTATTCTTCTGAGTATGTGAAGAAGCTGAAAGAAAGTGCTAAAAGAAATGATAATATATATTTCTTAGGTTATCAGTATGGACAAGCTCTTCAAGAATTATTTGCAAATTGTTCTTTATTTGTGTTCCCGTCTGAGGTCGAAGGAATGCCAGTCACTTTACTCGAAGCGATGAGTTTTGCAAGACCTATTATCTTTAGTGATATTCCTGCAAACATAGAGGTTATTGATGGTGCGGGTATATCATTCCGATGCGGCGATATTAATAATCTATCTCAAAAATTAAGGTATGCTCTCGAAAATCTCTCTTTGTGCTATGAACTGGGAAAGGAGGCAAAGGAAAGAGTAAAAAAAGAGTATAACTGGGATAAAATCGTAGGTGAGACCGAAGAAGTTTACTATTCATTATTCAGATAGGGCCGTTTCTCGTTTAGTGTTTCTGAGTCCTATAACATCTGAAACATTTTATACGAACAATATACCGATAAGGAGAAGAGTAATGGAAGTGCCATTTTTAGATTTGAAACAGCAGTATCAGTCAATTAAGGATGAAGTTAATGTTAGTGTTCAGCAGGTGATGGATAGCGGTAGGTTTGTCTTAGGAGAAAATGTTAACTTTTTTGAGAAAGAGTTTGCCAGTTTTTGCGGGAGAGAATATGCTGTCGGAGTGGCCAATGGAACAGATGCCTTACGTTTAGCTTTACTGGCTTACGGAATTGGAAAAGGAGATGAGGTAATCACCGTTTCCAACACTTTTATTGCTACTACTGAAGCGATCTCTCAGACTGGAGCAAAAGTTGTCTTTGTAGATATTAATTTATCGACTTATAATATTGATGTTTCTCAGATTGAAGGAGCAATAAATGAGAGGACAAGAGCAATACTTCCAGTCCACTTATTTGGACAGCCTGCGGATATGGATCCAATAATGGAGATAGCAAGAAAACATAACTTAAAGGTCATTGAGGATGCCTGCCAGGCACATGGGGCAGAATATAAAGGTAAAAAGGCAGGTGCTATGGGAGATGCTGGTTGCTTTAGCTTTTATCCCAGCAAGAACTTAGGAGCTTTTGGAGATGGGGGGATGGTGGTTACCAATAATGAAAAAATTGCTCAAAAAGTAAGAATGCTCAGGGACCACGGACAGATAAAAAAGTATGAGCATTTAGTAGAAGGTTATAATAGCAGGTTAGATGAGATACAGGCAG
>JAHLWJ010000302.1 GCA_019057975.1 Promethearchaeota archaeon
TGTTTTGAATTATAATTATATAGTCAATTATCTTCTTTATAAAATTTGAGAAGAACTGGAAAATTTGTACTTTCAATCTATATTCTATCTATTGTGAAGTTATATAATCAGGTTTAATTATTACAGGAGATTTTTTAAAAAGGTTAAATATTAGGTTTTATCTATTAATTTATAGCAAAAAAGTCATTATTAATGATTTCTCTCTCTAAAACTTTTTTTTTATATCATTTTATACCATTAATTTTAAATAAAAATAAATAATTAATTTAAATATCTAACGCTTAATTATTCAATGAAGATCAATGATTCACCATAACAATGAAATCCCAGAGAATGTTTCATATTTTCAAATATATAACTTGTTTGAAAGTGTATTATAAATAAATACTTTAATAGCAAATCAAGATTTAAAAAATTTAACTGAAATTTTCCAAGAGAGACAGATTTGACTAATTTAATTTCCTAGGTATTAAAAATTAAAAAATTCTATAAAGATTAATTTCAAAACTAATGGTAATCATTATGGGAAAAAAAAAACTTGTTGTTATAGAAAAGGACGATGGAGATAAAGAAGACATTACGGACTCTGTTGGTGCGGTTGCGGGCATCAGTGGGGAAGATGCTGAAACACTGGAATGGATTCCTGCTTATTATTGTGAAATGTGGATTTTGAAAAGCCATCATGCGACCGACGAATTCATTCATGAGGTTACACAAGAAGTTTATAAGAAAAAAGGGTGGTTTCGAAAAAGATTGAAATATGTTGATGATATAAAACAAGTGTTAAGATATAATCTTGAAGAAATTAGGTTAAGTACATTAAGAGGTAAAATGCAAGATTTAATAGACCTTGAAAGATTTGAATGTAAATTGCCTAATAATCATATAAGATTTGGTGGAGTTAAAAGGGATGCTAAAACAGGAGCAGAATTAATAAGTCAAGGATGTCTTGGTAAAACTATTGCCGAGAAGATTGCAAAAAGCTTGTACTATATAGACGAAAGCGGAGCCACTATTAGATATATTTTGGTTCGTGAACATGAAAAAGCGCTATTTGTAAAAGATGGAAAAATTATAACAACTTTAGATGCGGGAAGGTATGATATAAAAAGTAAAACAATGGATTATGAAATTATAGAAATCTATTATGTAGATACTGGAAATATTACAACTAGATGGGGTACGTATACAATGTTAACTGATGGCGCTGGAACTAGATCCGCGACTCAAGTAAAATTAAGATTAAACGGAAGTCTGATACTTCGCATAAATAACATTAGTAATTTCTTAACCAATATTGTAAAGAATCAAGCAGAATATTATGAAGGTAATATTGAAAACTATGTAAAAGATAAGATAATCGAAATTGTTAATTCAGAAATGTCTAAAGCTGTTCCCCTGAATATTTATCAAAATGCTGAAGACGTTATGAGGGTGGTAAAATTAAGATCAAATGAATTTCTAATGGATGCTGGTATTGAGATTGTTAACTTATCTGTAAGTTCTTGTAAATTTGATGAGGATACTGAAGAGATATTTAGGAAAAGGTTAGAAAAAATTAAGGTTGCAGGTGCTGAAAGCGATGCACAATTCGACCGAAGAATGGATGAGTTGAAAAAATTAAAAGAGTTAGGAATTGATATAAATGAATACGTTAAAAGAGAACAAAAGGCCACAATGAATTCTACGATTACGACACCATCCACTGATGGGAGATCTATTATTTGCCCTATATGTGGGGAATTAGCCGGAACTGGAAAATTTTGTCAAAACTGTGGTAATACACTGGAAATCATTTGTCCAAATTGCGGTCAAATCCGTGGGAGTGGCGATTACTGTCAGAATTGTGGTCACCGTCTACTAATTATTTGTCCAAATTGCGGTAAGAATCCAGGAAAGGGTCGATTTTGTCAGGAGTGTGGATCTCCGCTTAATTAAGGGTTAGATAACACAGGAAATCTATTGATTTTCTGCATTAAAAAATAATTCAATATAAATAAAAATTAAACAATAAGCAATAAACGGTGAGAATAAAACATGGGAACATGGGTTACCTGCCCAGAATGTTTTCAAGATTTACCGAGAAAATATAAAAGTAAAAAAGAAAGAAAGGAACTTCATGCTGTAACGTGTAATGGTTGCAAAAATAAAGATGCAAGAAAAGCGTATGAAATCGGTGTTAAGAGGGGAATTTGGTTAAAAAAATGGAATAGAGCCGTCAATGCTTTTTCCAAAGCTGGAACTGAATTCGAGAAAATTGGTGATTCTAAAAGTACGCTAACTATAGAATTAATGGGATTGTTATCTAGGCTTAATGCAGATAAGAATGAAAAAAACACGCATGATGTTATTGAAAAATTTATTTCAGAAAAGTATACTATATTCTTAAACAAAGATTTCTTCATCCCTGAATTTCAACTTTATGATCCCTTATATTACGAAGCAAAAGCCTGGAGAGAATTCCTTGAAATTGGCCAATATGAAAATATATCTGATAAAGTTAATCAGATGAAAAAAACAGCTCAAGAATTTTTTAATATAGAATATGGTCCTTTATATTTTTCTACCTATATCGCAAATATAAGGCTCACTAATGTTGAGGTTGCCTTAAATATGGAAGCAGAATCAGAACAAATTCTTGGATCTTATTACGCTTCTCAAGGTGATATCGGAAATGCATCCAATCATCTAAGTAATGCAATAATTGCATATTTAAATCTTGAGCAAATGGCAAAAGCAAAAGAATTGAAAGGTATAAGACAATCTTTAAGAATGGAAACTGCTTGTTGGATATGTGGAGCCAGAAATCAAGGTCATCGACAAACTTTTAACTTTAAATATACGGGTCTTAATGAAGTTCATTACAACAGAGTTTTAGGGCTTTTAAATCAAAGACAAGAAAGAAATCCTACTTTTTATAATGATACAATTTATACGACTGAAAAACCGATAGCAACAATTCAAGAGAAAGATATAAAAGAAAAAAAATACCAACAGGGTATTTATTTATCAACTTGTACTGTTTGTCAAGGGTTACTCGATGAGCTGTCTAAGGATGTAGTGGAAGAAGCACTAATTCCCGTTTGGAACTCCATACACTCTCTTGAAACATCAGTAAATGAGATAATCTCAGCAATAAACGCAATACAAACAAAATTGAGTGAACTGAATAACCTTGCTCATAGACATTAATTACTTTTAATGAATAACAAAAAAAAATATTAAAAAAATAAAAAGGTTAAAAAAAAAATGTCAATAAAAGTATTTTATTGTGACCAATGTGGGAGTCCTATTAATTTTAGCGGACAATCAAATGCTATTTGCCAAACTTGCGGTGTAAATAATGTAAATGTAGAAGCTGAAAAAGCTATTATTGAAGCTAGAACATTAGCAGAAAGTTACTTAGGAAATCTCGAAGAACTGGAAAATAAATTAAAAGCTTCTGGAGATGCAGCGGCACGAGATTATATGTTTACAAAAGATTTTAAGCCTAGACTCGATGTCGTTTTCGAGAATTTGACAGAAAGATTCGATGACTATTTTAGACGTCCAATTTTCAACTTTACAGTTTTGAAAGGACTTAATCCATTATTTGATGTAACTAAAATTTTTGACACAGAAAATGAAAAAGGTTATTCAAAGCATTTTACTCGTGACTTGAATCAATTTGCTATGGGGCAACTTGATTTACCCGTAATGAAATTATTGGCCGCTAGTGAAATGTCGCAAAATCATATCCTAACTTTGAAACATCATACAATGTTTCTTTCCAGATTGTATAATATACGAGGATTAGCATTAACTTTAAAAACTGATTCCTTAACTTCTGTTAGAAATTTAATAAACCTTGCGATTAAGGATTGTGAGATATTAGAAGAACAGTATTCTAAAATAAAAGATGGAAATATGAATCGACTAAGATTTCTCTTATGGCAGAAAAGATTTAATATAAATTTAAAGATTTTAGATATATTACAAAAATGCTTAGATCAGGATTATGATCAAATAATTAATCAGATTACTGAAGCTACGAATGATATAGATAACGAAATAAAGGGTATAAGAGAAAAAAGTGCTGAAGATAAGGAAGGATATCCACTCTTTATTGTGATAGTTTCGATCGAAGGATTTTCAATCGATAAAAAGATTCTAAGCTTTTTAGCGAAATTATTGGAGGTTAAATTTAACGGAAATTTCCAAATGGATTTTCTTTCTTTTCTATCTCAAATTGAGAAAATATTGAGCATTGCTAATACACCATTCACAGATGTTAAATTACCCCAAGCAGAATGGGATCAAAATTGGATAAACAACATAGAAGAACCTTTTGTTAGAATCTTTCAAGTCTTAGAGAATCTTATTGCGAACCATAAAATTAGTACTGGAGAAATCCCAGTTTATACGCTTGATATGGATCCAGATATTTTTGAACCATGGAAGGAGAATCAAACAGTTATAGGAAAGAATTTGAACAAAAAATATTACAATCTTAAATCAGATTATATCGTTAAGAATAAAATCCCACTATACATTCCAATGGCAGCTATAAATGCCTATGCTATTCTGAAAAAAGGATTTATTAAAAAAGGTGGTGATGAATTTGAATCTTTTCTATTAGTAAATCCTTATTTTAAATTCGATTCTATTATAAATCATTATGGTTATGCTAACGCTTTTAGTTACATTGATATTGAAGAATCTTTAAAAGAAAATGATCCATTGAAAATCCAGTTACGCTCTATTGAAAGCATAATTGAATCTGGCTCAAAAGATAAAATAAATCAAAATTTAATTTTGCCTTTGTTAGTTACTCCAAGGGAAATTGAGGAGTTTGTACAGAAAACTTATGATTTATTTGAGCTAGTACAAGAAGGAACAACAACAATTCCTAAATTCAAACAAACATATAAAAATGTTGGCATTGCCAAAAAAGTTGAGAAATTAAGTGGAGAATTACTTGATTTTATATATATACCGGCTCTACTCCTTGAAATAACGGAAGGAATGGTTAAGAAGGGAGAGTTTCAAACGAATTCCCAATATCAATGGAAATTACTCTTGCCATTCAACGATACTAAGAACCCTTGGGATAATTTTTTACGAATGAATTTAGCTCCTAATTGTGTCATGAATATTGCTACAGAAATACAGAAGTTGAAATAAAATATTGAAGGACTATCAAAATAATGGAAAACTATCGTTTCTGAGGCTAATTTGGTAAATTTTAGATTAATCTAAATCTTTTTTTTTTTATTTTTTATGTGTTAATAATCAGAGATTTTCTTTGAGAAATTGGATTTGTAAATGATTTATTATATCTATACTCTTCTGCTTGAAATAGCTGGAGTTATTTCTCCAATTTTAATCCTTTTTCCCCCTTTAAGACAAAAAGAAGAATCATGGTTTTTTACTTGTTACCTTAGACAAAACAAAAAAAGAATTATTATTTTGGTTTTTTAAGATAATATATCATACGACATATCGCTGTATTATAAACATATACTAATTCTCTTCTTAAATATGGGTCTATTTGTGTATCCATTATAATTCCTGCCATTGAACAGTAAAGAAAAGTATTATCGTCCTTATCTTTAATTTGAAGAAGAGAAAATTTACCGGAATTAATAATGTCTACACTTATATCATCAATACTAAATTCAAATGTCTTATTATAATCAAAGAAGTATAGTTTTCTATTTTCATAATTATAAGTTAAAATACCCG